>JAUYDJ010000059.1 GCA_030690025.1 Chloroflexota bacterium
TAGCTTCCCAGCTGGTACATGCGGCGCAGGAACAGCCCGGCCGCCAGGGCAGTCACCCCCCAGAACAGCACATACCCCGAGATGCCAAAGTACGTGATGTTGACCGGCGTCATAAATTAACTACCTCCAATCTCCGTTAAAACTCAAGTCCTGAGCACCAAACTCAAAGCCCAAACTCTAAATTTTAAATCATAAGCAAACGCCGAGTCAACGCATGCGGTTTATGGCCAGCAGAATGCCCAGCGCCAGCCCGAGCAGGTCAACATACATAAAATTCATAAAGCTCAGGCTGAACCGGCCGGGTAACAGGTAGCTGACCGGGTAGCTCAGGACGACCATCAGGCTGGCTACTACGGCCAGCCCGGTGCCGCGCTTGCGGTTGACGGAACGGCTGACTATTTCGCCCACGACGTAGCCCACCCCGGGCGCTAACAGCAGGTTAAGGTATGGGAAGGGTACCCACCTTCTGGCCATCCACCAGATGATACCACAAATAATAGCCGTACCCAACCCGGTGCCCAGGGCTTTCAGGTAGGTCCGGGTGGAAATGCTGAAGGTGGGCAAACGGTTGAGCCGGGCACAGTCCGGGCACCTGGCGCCCACCGGCGTCGGCACCATGCATTTGGGGCATATCGGCTTGCCGCACTTATTGCATCTCAGGCTGGTTTCAATCTCAGGGTGAGCGGCGCATTTCATAGTTTCAGCTAGCCTTCTCTTTATTGAGGCCGCGGTGTATCCAGGCCTTTCTATCCTTGATGTCACGGTCAAAGAGCAGCCGGTTTACCAGCAGCTCCCGCCTGGTAACCGTGCTGGTGAACGGTGTCTCCGGCGCGGTGAGCCGGCGGATGACGATTATCAGGAACACCACGAGATATCCCAGGGTAAGGGGCAGCGGCTCGCCGAACAGCCAGCTGGTGAGAGGCAGCGCGGCTATCCCGATGCCCACGCCGAGTGGTATGTTGTGGAGAGCCATACCTATACCGGCTATGCACAATGATATCAATAATACCCAGGGTACCAGGTTATTCATGACCGGCAGGATAATGAGCACGCCCAGGGTGGTCAGTATGCCTCTGCCCCCGTTGAAACGGAGGAAGACCGGCCAGTTGTGGCCGGCAATTGTTGCCAGGCCGGCGGCAACTTCGGCGGTAACACCCAGACCGAGCAGCCGGGCCGCCCAGACGGCCAGCATCCCTTTGCCCGCGTCGAAGGCGATGACGGGCAGGGTCAACCAGCGGGAGGTTGACTGCCAGAGGTTGCTGATGCCCACGTTGCCGCTGCCAACCTGCCGTATATCCAGGCCGCGGCCCCATTTTGCCGCCAGGTAAGCCGCCGGCACCGAACCCAGCAGGTAAGCCCCCACAATCAATGCAAAGACCACAAGCTCTCCTAAACCGATTTCAGTGCCCGCTGCTCGGCCAGGGCGATGAGCTGCCGGGCAGCCTCGGGCACGGCGGCGCCGCCAATCATGGTCTCGGCGCTCTCATCCAGGCCGTGGTAGTCGCTGCCGCCGGTGGTAATAAGGTTATGTTTACGGGCCAGATTTACCAGACGGTCCACCTGGTCGGCGGTGTAGTTACCGTAGTAGGCTTCTATACCCACCAGGCCGGCCGCCTTTAGCTCAATAATCATCGCTTCGGGGTCGTTAATGGTGGTCGGGTGCGCCAGCACCGGCAGGCCGTTACACCGCAGTATCAGCTCTACCGCGCCCACGGGCGTAATCTTTTCCCGTTCCACGTAGGCCGGGCCATCCCGGCCGATATACTTGACAAAGGCTTCCTTAATTGAGCGGATATAGCCCTTTTCCAGCAAAGCCAGGGCAATGTGCGGCCGACCGATGGGACTGCCGCCGGCTATTTCCTGCACCCGCTGCCAGTCGAGGTTGAGTCCCAATTTCCCGAGCTTGGCGACCATCCCCACCGCCCGTTTCTCCCGCGACTCGCGCAGCTTCCCCAGGGCCTCGATAAGCTCCCGGTTGGTGTAATCGATGAAATAGCCCAGGATGTGAGCCTCGCCGTGCGGGACATCGGCATTGATTTCCACTCCCGGTATGACTGTCAGCCCGGGAAAGTCCCGCGCCGCGGCCAGGGCGGCGTCGATACCGTCTACGGTGTCGTGGTCGGTGATAGCGATGAGTGTCAGTCCCAGTGCGGCGGCCTTACTCACCAGCTGGGCCGGACTGAGCTTGCCATCCGAGGCGGTAGTGTGCAGGTGCAGGTCGATTTTCGACAGTCTAGTCCACCTCCCGGGAAATTCGTTCAATAGTGATGGCTTTGCCGCTCGCCTCATCTATGTTGACGAGGATGCCGTTAAACAGCTTTTTGCCTTTGCCCACCGGCAAACGGTGCGGCACCAGGGTGAGAAAACGCTCGATTACGGCGCCTACGTCGTCGCCGATGACGGAATCGAGCGGCCCGGTCATGCCGATATCGGTAACAAAGGCGGTGCCTTTGGGCAGCACCTGGGCGTCAACAGTGCCCACGTGGGTGTGGGTGCCCAGCACCGCGCTTACCCGGCCGTCCAGGTAACGCCCCAGGGCCATCTTCTCCGAGGTCGCCTCGGCATGAAAATCAACGATGATGACCGGCGGTTTTTCGATTTCGGCCAGCAGCTTGTCCATGGTGCGGAACGGGCAGTCAAAGCTGCCCATAAAGGTCCGGCCGATAAGGTTGACCACCAGCACCCGGTTCTGAATGAGATAGCCTCGTCCGGGCAGGCCCGGCGGGTAGTTTAGCGGCCGCAGGATGGGCATATCGCCGTCAAGAAAAGGAATAATCTCCTCCTGCGCCCAGATATGGTTACCCGAGGTCAATACGTCCACGCCGCTGTCCAGGACTTCCCGCGCCGTGGCGGAGGTTACGCCGATACCGCCGGCGATATTCTCGGCGTTGGCAATGACCATCTGCACCCCGTACTCCCGCCGTAGGGCGGGGAGGAGCTTCTGTATGGCCTGGCGTCCCGGCCGTCCGATGATGTCGCCAATGGCCAGGACTAACACCGGCTCATCCTACTTGGCATAGTCGGTAGCCCTTGTCTCGCGGAGCACGGTCACTCTTATTTGACCCGGGTACTCCACGCCTTCCTCTATTCTCTTGACAATATCCCGCGCCAGCCGCATCGCGCCCAGGTCGTCAATTTCCTCGGGTTTGACCAGGATGCGGATTTCGCGTCCGGCCTGGATAGCGTATGCCTTCTCGACTCCCTTGAAGCTGTTGGCGATGTCCTCCAGCGCCTTGAGCCGCTTCAGGTAGTTTTCCAGAGACTCACGCCTGGCGCCGGGACGGGCGGCGCTTATGGCGTCGGCGGCGGAGATGATGTAGCCCCAGAGGCTGGCTGAATCAGTTTCAAGATGGTGCTCGGCAATACCCAGTACTACCTCGGGAGACTTGTCCCACTGCTTGACCAGCTCCGCCCCGATGGCGGCATGGGTACCTTCTACCTCGCGGTCAACCGCTTTACCAATATCGTGAAGCAGCCCCGACCGCTTGGCCAGGGCAACATTAGCGCCCAGTTCGGAGGCAATCATGCTGGCCAGGTAGGCGACCTCGATACTGTGCGCCAGGACGTTCTGGCCGTAGCTGGTGCGGTACTTGAGACGGCCCAGCAGCTTGATTAGCTCAGGGCGCAGCCCCGGTACGCCAACCTCGTAGGCGGCCTGTTCGCCGGCGCTGAACATGGCGGCTTCTACCTCTTCTTTGGTCTTGGCGACCACCTCTTCAATGCGGGCGGGGTGGATACGCCCGTTGACGATAAGCTTGGTCAACGCCAGGCGGGCAATCTCCCGCCGTACCGGGTCGAAGCTGGACAGCGTGACCGCTTCCGGCGTATCGTCGATAATGAGGTCAACACCGGTGGCCTGCTCCAGCGCTCGGATATTGCGGCCCTCCCGCCCGATAAGACGGCCCTTCATCTCATCGTTGGGAATGGGCACGGTGGACACCGTGGTCTCAGCCGCGATTTCGGAGGCGGAACGCTGGATAACCTGGGACAAAATATCCTGGGCTTTCTTATCTGCCTCTTCTTTCAGCTTGAACTCCCACTCGCGCAGACGCCGTGACCCCTCGTCGCGCAGCTCGGTCTCCACTTTCTCCAGCAGAATTTGCTTGGCCTCGTTGCTGGACATGCCGGAAATCAGCTCGAGCCGCTTCAGTTGCTCGTTCTTGGCTTCATCCAGGTGAGCACGGGTGGCCTCTACTTCCTTTTCTTTAGTGTTCAGGTTACGCTCGCGGTGTCCCAGGTCATCCAGTTTGCGCTCCAGCGTCTCAATCTTCTGGGCGAGCCGGTTTTCCTGGCGCTGCAGCTCGCTGCGGCGCTCCTTGTATTCGGCCTCGGCGACACCCTTGAGTTTGTTGACTTCGTCACGTGCCTCATTGACTACGTTCTTGGCTTCATTCCTGGCCTCGGCAACAGTCCTGACCGCTTTCCTCTGGGCAATGCGCATTTGCCGTTCCAGCAGGACGCGCCGGGTGAGGAAGACGGCAAAACCGCCAATCAGCACGCCGACAATGAGGCTGTACAAAGCAAGTAGAACATTGATATTAACAATCATATTTTTAACCCCCTTTCATCCTGGTTGCTTTCTATCGCTGGGGACAAGCTGGACATCTCGCGCCACAGTCGCGCTACCATCTGTTCCGTAACGGCATAGCTGAAACCGCGGCGCTGCAGATAGCTACCCAGCCGGCGACGAAAGCCCGGATAATCCGATACCGGTAACCGGCGAGCCTTGCTAAGCGCGGCTCGATAGGCACTATCATCATCAACCACATCAACCACCTGGTCGATAATTTCTTCGGCTACCCCCTTTCGTTTTAGCTCTAATTTGGTCAGCCGCCGACTGCGCGGGCTGAACGTTTCCCGGTTTTCCTTCCAGAATTGGGCAAAAGCGGCATCGTCTACCAGCCGCTGCTCTTTGAACCTGTTTATCACTTTTTCAATGCTGTCACTATCAAACCCGCGCCGGGAGAGCCGCTCCCTCAGCTCAGCTTCGCTCCGCGGCCGGTAGCTGAGATACCGGGAAGCCGCATTAAGGCAGCGCTGGAACTGGTCGGTCCGGGTCAGCGCCTCAATATGGCTTGCCGATAGCTCTCTGCCAACCCGCAGGTCTTCTTTTACCGCCACCTCGGCTTCCAGGCTGAAGGCAAAGCGGCCATTGAGGAACACGTTGACCCGCTTGCCTCGGCCCCGGCCAACGCGGACGGCGGTAATCTCGTTCACCACTCCCCCTTAAACAAAATAAGGCTGAAGCCCTAGCCTCAGCCTTAATCAAATTCCGCTACGATTTAAGCTGTTAAACTGTCATTCGCCGGCTTGCGAAACCCGGGTGGTGACGGCTGAGGCTCTAATTTGTTGTTCAATCTGCTGAGCAACTTCTGAATTATGGTTCAGAAATTGCTTAGCACTCTCCCTACCTTGCCCCAGACGAATATCACCAAAGGAGAAAAAAGCGCCAGCTTTCTTGACTACCCCTGTGCTTGCACCGAGGTCTATCAGGTCGCCCGCCCGGCTTATCCCGTGGTCGAACATGATGTCAAACTCGGCAGTGCCGAAGGGAGGGGCTATCTTGTTTTTCACGATGCGTGCCCGGACACGGGTGCCGATGGCATCAGTCCCCTGCTTGATGGTCTCGATACGCCTCAGGTCTATCCTGACCGAGCTGTAGAATTTCAGGGCCCGGCCGCCCGGCGTCACTTCTGGATTGCCGAAGATAATGCCAACCTTTTCTCTTAGCTGATTGAGGAAAATTACCGCGGTCTTTGACTTACCGATGGCCGCCGTCAGCTTTCTCAAGGCTTGCGACATCAGGCGTGCCTGTAAGCCAACCTGGTAATCCCCCATCTCCCCTTCGATTTCAGCCCGGGGTACCAGGGCAGCCACACTATCCACCACGATGACATCCACTGCCCCGCTTCTGACCAGCGCCTCCGTGATTTCCAGGGCTTGCTCGCCGGTGTCCGGTTGGGAGATGAGCAGGTCATCAATGTTGACTCCGCAGGCCGCCGCATAGCCGGGGTCGAGGCAGTGCTCGGCGTCAATATAGGCTGCCATGCCTCCCGTCTTTTGCGCTTCGGCGATGATGTGCTGGGCGAGGGTAGTTTTCCCGGAGGACTCCGGACCAAATATTTCCGTAACCCGTCCCCGGGGGATGCCACCCGCACCCAGGGCCATGTCCAGGGCCAACGACCCGCTGGGAATCACTTCGACCGATGAGATGGCGGTTGATTGGCCCAGCTTCACAATGGAGCCTTCACCAAACCGTTTCTCAATCTGGTCAATAGCTATCTCTAGTGCCTTGGCTTTCTCCGTGGTCATATCGTCTACGCTATAATAACATAATGCAACCGATTAAAACAAGAGGTTCTACGTGGCGGTTCTGTTTCATTTGGTTGCTGTGTCATTGCGAGCGTAGCGAAGCAATCTCAGTGTGTGCAAGGCAGAGATTGCTTCGCCCCGATTTCATCGGGACTCGCAATGACGGGTTTCTTTTACGACTTGTTGGCAGCAACCAAAAGTGAACAACCTATGTTGCTGTTCCGTTTGCATTTGTTTTTTGGCTCGACACGCTAAGTTTTGATGCGTGACCTCGCTACTGACCTCCTTACCTACTCCTGAAAACTGAAAATCGGGGCGGGCAGGCATTTGTGGGTGTTGGCCGCTATCCGCGACTCAATCTTTGCCTTCACCGGCTCGCTGGCTTCGCCGGTGATGAGATAACGGTCGAGGTCCACGTAGGTGAAGCCCAGCTCGGCCTCTGAGATTTGCCCGGGCCACAGTCCCGCCGAGGGCGGCTTGTCGATAATGGGCTGCGGGACGCCCAGGAATTTGGCCAACTCTCTTATCTGCGTCTTGACCAGGCTGCCCAGCGGCAGGATATCGGCGGCGCCATCGCCGTACTTGGTGAAGTAGCCGGCGGCAATCTCGCTGCGGTTGCTCGAACCGACTACGATGTACCTGAGCTGGTTAGCAAAATAGTAAAGGGTGAGCATCCTCAGCCGCGCCTTGATGTTGGCTTCAGCCAGTCGTTTGACACTGGCCTCGGTGGTGCGGGCAGGCAAAGCCCGCACCAAGGCGTCAAAGGCCGGGTCGAGGGTCACCTTCTCGGTAGGGATGGTAAACTTGCCGGCTACGGCCCGGGCATGTGCCTCGTCCACCGGGTCGCTGTAACAGGGCATGATTATGCCCATTGTGTTCTGGGGAAAGGCACGATGGCACAGCACGGACAGCACCGAAGAATCGATGCCGCCGCTCATGCCAATGACTACTCCCCGCGAGCCGGTGGCCAGCACCTTATCTTTTATCCACAAGACGAGCTTTTGGGCTAACTGCATGGTGTCCATGTCAACCCCCGTATTTGCTGGTAGTATACAACCTTATCAGGCGGCCGGTCAAAAAGGAGAGCGTAAAGGTTCCGTGAAACTCGCAGAAAGGCCTTCGAATCTCCCTCTTTCCCCTTCAGGGAGAACCCTTCAGGGTGAACCCCTTTTCCAAAGGGGGAGGAAGTAGGAATAATGTTTGTTCCCCCTTTATGAAAGTCCCGATTCACTTTGTTCATGCGGGATTCCGTATGAGTGTAACGAATC
>JAUYDJ010000065.1 GCA_030690025.1 Chloroflexota bacterium
GACTTGAACAGGACTAAAGTCAGGGCGCCGGGCCAGAACTTTTCCGCCAGGAGCTTGGCCACTGGCGGCATCTCGCGGGCGACTTCACTGGCCTGTGCCGCATTGGCCACCAGCAGGGGGACGGCCATATTGATGGGGCGCTGCTTTGCCCGGTAGACCCTGGCTACCGCCCACTGGTTATCGGCGCGGGCGCCCAGCCCGTAGACGGTATCGGTGGGGAAGGCGACCAAGCCGCCCTCCCTCAGGATGGCGATACCCCGCTCAATTTGCTCTAATAGGTGTTTGCTTAGTCTGGCCATTTTTGCTCTGGAAACCCCTCAATTCCCCTTGACGCCAGTATAGCACAGTGATAATCTGTGATAAATGAACGAAGAAGCGACCGAAAAGTTAGACCCCGCGCCCGATGAAAGCCATCGCGTAACCACTACCGGCGATATCGAGGTCTCTACCTATCTCGAAATCGCCAAAAAGATAGGCGGCGCGCAGCCGGCCCCGGCCAAGGAAACCATGCCGGTGGTGGAGCGTGAATCGATAGTCGTTATCGACTTCGGTTCGCAGTACAGCATGCTCATTACCCGCCGCATCCGCGAGTGCCAGGTATACTGCGAGATGGTCTCTCCGGAAACGCCTTGGGGAAAGATATCGTCTCTTAACCCGAAGGGCTTTATCCTCTCTGGCGGCCCGGCCAGTGTTTATGAAGCCGGTGCCCCGCTGGCGCCGGCTTATGTCTACGAAAGCCACCTGCCCGTGCTGGGCATCTGCTACGGCATGCAGGTCATTACCAAGCAACTGGGTGGGCGGGTTACACCGGGCACCAAGCGCGAGTACGGCCATGCCGTCCTGCACCTGAGCGAGGTGGATTCGCCGCTATTTGTTGATTTACCCGCCTCAACGCCGGTCTGGATGAGCCACGGCGACCAGATTGAGCAAATGCCACCTGGTTTCAGCGCCCTGGCCTATACCGAAAATTCGCCGCTGGCGGTAATTGGCAGCGACGGCCCTATCTTCGGGCTGCAGTTTCATCCCGAGGTGGCCCATACTCCGGAAGGGAAGAAAATCCTGCGTAACTTTGTCTACCGGGTGTGCGGCTGCAAGGGTAACTGGACCATGGGCAACTTCATCGCCGAGAGCCTGGCGTCAATTAAGAAAGCGGTGGGTGGAGGCAAGGTCATCAACGCTCTTTCCGGGGGTGTTGATTCTTCCGTGGTGGCCACGCTTATCCAGCGGGCGGTCGGCGACCAGCTTACCTGTATCTTTGTGAACAACGGCCTGCTGCGCCGCGAGGAAGTGGAGCGGACCTTTAACGTCTTCCGGCTTAACCTGGGCATGAATATCATCCTTGTGGATGCCAGCGACCGGTTCCTGAAACGCCTGGAAGGTGTCACTGACCCCGAGACCAAGCGCAAGGCCATCGGCGAGGAGTTTATCCACGTATTCGAGGAGGAGGCGCAGAAGATAGGCAAGGTCGATTTCCTGGCCCAGGGCACCCTTTACCCGGACGTCATCGAGAGCGCCTCCTCATCCACCAGCGCGCCGGCCAAGATAAAGACCCATCATAACGTGGGCGGACTGCCCGCCCGCATGACGCTCAAGCTGCTCGAACCATTGCGCCACCTGTTCAAGGACGAGGTGCGCCAGGTGGGTTTACAGCTCGGCCTACCCGAGGAGATGGTCTGGCGCCAACCCTTCCCCGGCCCGGGCCTGGCCATCCGCATCATCGGCGAGGTGACTGAGGAGAAGCTGGAGATACTGCGCTCCGCCGACTGGATAGTCATGAACGAAATCAAGAAGGCCAAGCTCTACCGGCAGCTCTGGCAGAGCTTTGCCGTCCTCACCGATGTGAAGTCGGTGGGCGTGATGGGCGACTTCCGCACCTACGGTTACCTGCTGGCCATCCGCGCCGTCACCAGCGAGGATGCCATGACCGCTGACTGGGCGCGCCTCCCTTACGACCTGCTGGCCCGCATCTCTAACCGTATTGTCAACGAAGTCCCCGGCGTCAACCGCGTCGTCTACGATATTACCTCCAAACCTCCGGCTACGATAGAGTGGGAGTGAGAAAACAAAAAAGGGAGGTTCACAGAATGCGTAAGACACAGTTTATAGGGGCTTTATTCATAGCGATAGTGCTTGTTCTTGGGGCGTGCGCACCAGCCCAAACTCCAGCTCCAGTTCCTCCTCCACCAAGTGAATCGCCAGCCCCAACAATAAGCCCAACACCTGCTCCACCAACTCTAACTCCTACTCCTACGCCTGTTCCTACGCCTACGCCTACACCTACACCAACGCCGACACCTGTGGAACCAACACCAGCACCAGAGCCTACTCCTACCCCTGTGGGGGGCGTTTTGTCTGGTGATGTTACGTGGACATTAGCCGAGTCCCCATATACATTGACCGGTCATATCTTAGTATCACAAGGTAGTAAATTGACCGTGGAAGCAGGCGTACAGGTTAATCTTGGTGACCGGTTTATCCAGGTTGAGGGGACTTTGCAGGTTTTAGGTACATCACGCCAGTCTGTTAAGATAACTGGCCTAGCGAATACGGACTATCCGAAACTTATTTTCAAGGCAAATTCAACCAGTTGGGATGAAGATACGCAATCTGGAAGTATTATTCGTAACGCAATCATACAGGGGCAAACATACGCTGCCAGCTTAATCGAAATGGAAGATTCTTCGCCCAAGATTGTCGACAGTACAATAATCAACAACAATTCATCAAGCGGAGCCATAAGCAGCCTGCGAGGCTCCCCTAAAATAATTTCAAATAGAATATCGGCATACTATGGGGTTTCCTTTAGGGGTAGTGGCTTTCCACAAATTATCGGCAATCGAATCGAAGGAAAAAACTCCTTCAACGGTATTTCACTCCTCCTCTCACAAGATGCGAAGAGCCATGTGAGAATAGAGGGGAACCTGATAACTGGCTTTCAAAATGGTATACTTGTCCATGCATTCGACGACAGCCACCAAATTGACATTACCTCTAATCATATAACTAAGAATCAGGTTGGTATCCTCATAGGTGGTGATTATAAGGGCACCAGCTCCTCGCCACCACTTTTTATAAGAATGAATGCAATTCGCAATAACCGTTGGAACGCACGGACTGAGAACACACCAGGCAAGGCGTATAATGTCGATATGTCGAACAATTGGTGGGGAACTACAGACAGTGCAGCTATCGAGGCGACGCTGTATCACTATCCTCAAGATTTTCGGCTGAGCCGTATTATCTACACGTCGTTTTTAAGCGAATTACCTCGGGATGTTCCGCTACCGTAACAAGTCGTTTGTGAAGGGTAGTTTGAAGGGGCGAAGCCTCTCTTAAGAAAATAATTCCCCTTCCCCTGACCAGGGGAAGGGGATACTGGGGATAGGGTCAGACATAATCAATGTGCTATAATTGTTCTGTTGAATAGAGAGATTATTGAGGTAGAAACCGGTGAAAGCAAGCGAAGGTGATATAGTCGTCAGCATTGTCGTGACCAGAGAGGGTAACCAGTATAGCTCGTGGTCCCCTGAGCTTGATATTGCCAGCTGCGGGGATACGCCCGAAGAGGCGGTCAAGAACCTCCGTGAGGCTATCCAGCTTTATCTGGAGGCTATAGAAGAAGAAGGCATTCGGGAAGCCGTCTTCAAAGAGAAAGGCATTAAGATTGTCGGCGCTGAGGAGCCGGTAGTACCGAGTTCCTTTGTTACGCAATATCGCCAGAAAGTGAGAGTCCTTGCCCGGTAATGTCTCTACCGAGTAGTGATGAGCTAGTTACCGCACTGATTAAGGATGGCTTCCAACCTAGAAAAAAGTCTAGTGGAGGAAGCCATCAGGTTTTCCGGAAACAGCTATCAAAGGGAGTAAAAACAGTGGTTGTCCCTCTAGGCAAGAAGGAAATTCCTCGCGGGACACTGCGCAGCATTCTGCGCCAGGCAGGGCTGACCCCATCAGAAATGGCCAATCTTATCGGCAGGCCATTGTTTTAAGGAATAACCGTAACGGAGGTGTCCTCTGAAAATCCTAGTCGTGGGGGGTGGCGGCCGGGAGCATACCCTGGTCTGGAAGCTCGCCCAGAGCCCTAAGGTCAAAGAAATCTACGTGGCGCCGGGCAACGCCGGCACGGCGCAAATCGCCCATAATATTGACGTCAGCCCCACGGATATTCCGTCGCTGCTCAAAGAGGCCCAGCACCATAAAATCGACCTTACCGTGGTCGGGCCGGAAGCGCCCCTGGCCAAGGGCCTCGCCGACCAGTTTCTCATCCGCGGTATGCAGGTCTTCGGCCCGGCCAGCCGCGCCGCCCAGATAGAAGCCAGCAAGGCGTTCGCCAAAGAGCTGATGCAGAAGTATAATATCCCCTGCGCCCGCAGCGCCAGCTTTACCTCGTATGACGAGGCAAAGGAATATGTCCAGCAGCAGAAACCGCCCATCGTTATCAAGGCTGACGGGCTGGCGGCGGGTAAAGGGGTGGTTGTCGCCAACTCCGTTCCGGAGGCCCTGGAAGCCCTGGCCAGCTTCATGGTGTCGAAGTCGCTGGGCGAGGCGGCAAATCAGGTAGTTGTGGAGGAGTTCCTCTCCGGGAAAGAGATGAGTGCCTTCGCCTTCACCGATGCCCATACCGCCGTCCCCATGGTTCCTGCCTGCGATTATAAACGCGTCTATGACGGCGACCAGGGGCCGAATACCGGCGGCATGGGCGGCTACAGCCCGCCGTCCTTCTACACCCCCGAACTGGAGAGAACCGACTTTGAGACAATCATGGCGCCCACCGTGAAAGCCCTGCATAATGAGGGTAGACCTTACCGCGGCGTCCTTTACGGCGGCCTGATGATTACCCCAAACGGCCCTAAAGCGCTGGAATTTAATGCCCGTTTCGGCGACCCTGAGGCGCAGGTCATCCTGCCCCGCCTCAAGACCGACCTGCTTGAAATCATGCTGGCTATCACCGATAATGAGCTTGACCGGGTGCACATTGATTGCACCGATGATGCTTGCGTGGGGGTGGTCATGGCCTCGGGCGGATACCCTGGCAGCTATAAGACCGGCTTCCCTATTACCGGCCTGGATGATGTGGACAAAGACATACTGGTGTTTCATGCCGGGACTAAGCTAGGCCTTGATGGGGAGGTGCTGACCGGTGGCGGCCGGGTGCTCACCGTGGTGGCCACCGGTAAGACCGTCGCCGAGGCCAGGCGGAAGGTCTACGCCAACCTGCCGCGTATCAAGTTCGCGGGCTGCCACTACCGTAAAGATATCGCCGATATCAAGGACTGACTCTCCACAAGGAGGGCGCCATGGACGAGCTAATCAAGGAACTCTACGAGGCCTGGGGTGTCAAAGACTACCATCTCTCCCAGCCCGATTATGCCAAGTACGTGAAGGATGCCCACCGTATCCTGGTGGAGAATGCTAAGGCGGGCAAGGTCGTTTACTACGGTGAGTTGCCGGTCTTCAATGTGCTCAAGGAGCGGTTCGGCGATGACGCTGCTCGGCTCATCGGCCTGATTCTGGGGGCGTGCAGCGAGTATGAAGCCAGCCGGGGCCGGCCGTTGATATCGTCCATTGTGGTCAGCCAGGATACCAGCGAGCCGGGGCGGGGATTTTACGGACTGGCCGCCGTGCCCGTCAGTTTATCCACCGCTACCTGGGAAGGGCAGGGTAAGAAGCCGCCCCAGATAGTCATCGGTAAGCGTGAAGATTTTTGGCTGGATGAGCTTCAGGATACCCTGGACTACTGGGCCATTCACGAAGTTTAAGTGATATAGCGGAGAGGCACAGCCTTTCCGTTTGGGGAAGGAGGACAACAATGGACATCATCGAGGGTTTACGCAGTCGGCGTAGCACCAAGGGTTACTCAGCCAAGCCGGTATCACGGGATACTATTCTGGGGATGGTGGACGCTGCCCGTTTTTCACCTTCGGGCGGCGGCAAGAATGCCTGGAAGTTTGTCATTGTTACCGAGCGGGATAAAATCGCGCGGTTGAGCCAGGCCAGTCCTTATTGCAAGTGGTTGGCCTCGGCACAGGCGGCTATCGCCGTAGTCATTGACCCCAAGGCTACCCGGTACTGGCTGGAGGACTGCAGCGTGGCCGCCTTCGCCATATCCATAGCCGCCTTGGATATGGGGTTGGGGACGGCCTGGGCGGCGCTTCACCAGGCGGGCGATGACGCCGAGGGACAACGCAGGCAGGGGATAGTGCGGGAAGTGCTGGGCATACCGGCAAATCTCAATGTGCCCATGATGCTCGGCGTGGGCTATGCCGAAAAGCAGCCCGGCCCGAAGATCGTGCCCCGCCTTGAGGACATTGTCTGCTGGGAACGCTACACCTTATAGATTGCTGGGCATATCCCGGTTCGCCGTAAGTAAAGGGGGTAACATATGCCGCTGGTCGCCGTAGTCATGGGTTCTAAATCGGATGCTGAGTCGCTCAAACCCGCCCTGGAGGCGCTGGCGAGCCTGGACATCGACTATGAGGTCAATGTCATATCCGCCCACCGCACGCCGGAGAAGGCGCGGCAGTTCGGGTTGGCGGCGCGCCAGCGCGGGATTGAGGTCATCATCGCCGCCGCCGGCGGCGCGGCGCACCTGCCCGGCGTCCTGGCCAGCTGGACGATTCTGCCCGTCATCGGCGTGCCCCTGGCCAGCAGCGAGCTAAAGGGCGTTGACGCCCTCTACTCCATCGTCCAGATGCCCGGCGGCATCCCGGTGGCCTGCATGGCGGTGGGGACGGCCGGGGCCAAGAACGCCGCCTACCTGGCGGCAGAGATTCTGGGCCTGAAGTATGATAAAATTCGCCAGGCCTATGAAAAGTACCGGAGCGACCTGCAAGGAGAAAGCAAATGATTGAGCGGTATTCTCGCCCTGAAATGAAACGGGTATGGTCAGAAGAGAATAAGTTCAATA
>JAUYDJ010000078.1 GCA_030690025.1 Chloroflexota bacterium
GAAGACCAGTTTTACCAGAGGCTGCAGCATGACCCGGTCCATCCCGCCACTATCCAGCCCAGCCCGCAGGATTTCGCCACTGCCTATCAGAAGCTGTGCCAGGAGGCTGAAGGGATTGTTTCCATTCATATCTCCAGTAAGTTGAGCGGCACCTGCAATTCTGCCCAGCAGGGCCGGGAGATGCTGACCAACAAATGTCCCATTGAGGTGATTGACTCGCAGCTGCTGTCCATGGCCCTGGGGCTGATAGTAATTGCCGCCGCCAGGGTGGCTAATGCCGGTGGGACCATGGCACAGGTGGTCGCTGAGACGAAGAAGGTCATGCCGGATACCCACTTACTGGGCCTGCTGGATACCCTGAAATACGTGGCGCTCGGCGGGCGCATTGGCAAAGCCAAGCAGCTGCTGGGCTCGGTTTTGAATGTGAAACCGCTGCTCACCCTTAAGGGTGGCGAGGTGATGCCGGCCGGCCAGGCGCGCAGCCGCTCCAAGGGGATAGAGCGGCTATCTGAGTTTGTGCAGAATGCCTCCGGTATTGACGATTTGGCCATAGTGTATAATACCACCCCCGACGAAGCCGAACTCCTGAAGGAGCGCATCTCTGGAACATATGCTAAGGAGCGGATTACCACGGCTAGAATAGGGCCGATGCTGGGGGTACACATGGGGCCGGGCGCTCTAATTGTGTGTCTGCGGGGTAAACTGCCTAAATAATCCGCCTGCTCGCGTTCAACGGAATACTGTCTCGTATCTTAATCTCCTTCCCTCTCCGGGGAAGGAGATTTTGTTTTAAGACGTGCTTGGCGTGAGGCTGTCAGGGGTGATTTGTTGCAGGATGGGGTGCAAGCTAACGGCGGCCGGAATAGGCAGTAGCCAGTCTACTTTCCGAAGAGGTTGAGGTGGATAGCTCCCCCACGGCTTTGAGGTAAAGCCGGGCGGCGCTGACCCTGGGATGCCTGCGGATTAAGTCGGTCTCCGCCTTGAGTTTGCTATACATGCTATTGATATGGTGCTCCACGGTCTTGAGGTCGATATAAAGTGTATCCGCTATGGCGGAGTTGGTATAGCCCTTGGAGATCAGACTCAGGATTTCCAGCTCCCGGGTGGTGAGCTGATTAAGGAAGGGTGACTTGGATTTATCGTTCAGCAGCAGGCCGGTCAGTAGCGGGTCGAGGATAACCTGTCCCTGGTTGACTGCAATTATAATGCTGTAAAGCTGAGCGACCAGGTCCAGTGATTGTTTCAGGAAGAGGGCCATGCCGCCGCTGCCGGTCAACGCTAGCTTGCGCAGCATTTCAATGTCCTGACCATTGTAGAAGACCAGCAAGAGGACAATACCCAGGTCGGGATGGGACAGCCGCACCTGCCCCAGCTCCTCGATGACATTCTTGTCGAGTTTCTTGGTGCTCATCAGTAAGACGTCTGGGCAAAGCGATGATATCGCATGGCTGAGACTTTTGGCATTATCAGGCGGGACCTGCAGTAGCTCAATGGGGGCCAATGACGGCAGTATAGATTTATATAGTTCCCGGTATATTTCCTGCTCCTCCACTACATAAAGCTTGATGGTCTTCGAGTCTCTTAACATTATACTTTATACTTTGCCTTTCCGTAATGTTACGTAACGGTTATCCAATGCGTCATGAAGCGTAGACAGATTCATCATGATAAGTGCAAAAGTCCTAGCTGTTAACAATTGTATGACCCTTCGAAATCCGTAAAATTTGCCAACTGGCGAATTACTGCTGTGTATTGTGCCACAGTTTCCCCAAAAGTGTAATAGGTGTTACCCCCCAATTTGTCCTTGTAGTTCCCCTGACTTTAGTACTAGGTGAACCCCCAGATAAATTGGGGGTAAACCGCCAGCAAGATTGGGGATTTCCTAGTCGTCCCTACCGGGCCGCAGGCGCTAGTCTAGAGGGAAGAAAATAATTTTGGAAAGAGGGCAACGTGTTAGCGAAATTTTGGCGCAAGCTGAAAGATGAGGCTGGTATTACCGGTCTTGAGACCGCAATCATCTTGATTGCCTTTGTCATGGTGGCTTCGGTGCTTGCCTACGTGGTCCTTTCCGCGGGCCTATTCGCCTCACAGAAGGCAAAGGAGGCCGTTTATGCCGGTCTGCAGGAGACCAGGAGCACAGTAGATGTAAAAGGTAATATCCTGGCCGAGACGAGTAATGGCACGGTGAACAAGGTCTTTTTCACTGTGGCTCTTATATCCGGCGGACAAGCCATTGACTTCACGGATACGTCGGCCGGCAAGAACATGGTGAACATTGCATACCATGATGACTATCAGACTTTTCCTTCAGTGAACTGGACCTTGCAGAAACTCCAGTCGCTCAACAATGACAACATGCTCGACAAGAACGAGCTGTTCCTTATTTCTATAGACCTCTCGGTAGTCAACGATAATGCCACCGACGACCAAAAACTCAAGGCTTATCACACCTTCGTCCTGGAGTTAAAGCCTCCCAGCGGCCCGGTGCTCATCCTGGAGCGTACCGTCCCGCCTAAGACGAACCGGATAATAAACCTGGAGTGATGAGCGGTCGGTAAACAAAATTCGACTAAAGTTGAAAAGGGGGTGATTGGATGGTCTAGGAGGGGAGTTTTTATTTGTTCGACTGGTAAAGAAAACCAAGGAGAGGAGGAAAAATGCCAAAGAAACTTTGGAAACAAATCTGGAAGAGCGAGAAAGGTATCACCGGGCTGGAGACAGCCATTATCCTCATCGCCTTCGTCGTGGTCGCCGCGGTGTTCGCCTACACCGTACTCTCGGCTGGCTTGTTCGCCACTCAGAAGAGCCAGGAGGCGGTCTACTCCGGTATCAAGGAGGTGCGGAGCACCCTTGAGCTAAAGGGTGCCCTCATTGCCAAGGCGGAGACCACCGGCGCCGCCGGTTATATCAGCCAGATAACCTTTACCTTAGCCAATGCCCTGAGTGGTGAACCAATTGACTTTACTGCGCCGAATGCAGCCTCGGCCAACACCGGTGTGGCGGCCAGCGGTAATAACACCGTGGTCATCTCCTACGTTGATGACGCGCAGCGTGTGAACGACCTCTACTGGACCATCACCAAGCTGAACGCTGATGCTGATGACCTGCTTGAGGCGGACGAGAAGTTCCAGGTTACCATTGGTAGTGCCACTCAGACCTCGGGGGGCGGCAACCTGGTGAATGCCCTCAGCCCTGACCTGACCGTTAACAAGCAGTTCACCATCCAGATTCGGGCGCCACAGGGCGCGGTACTGGCCTTTGAGCGCACCACACCAGCCTATATCGACAGTGTCTTCCGGCTGGACTAGTCACAAAAAAGTGGAGGGTATTTTCACCCTCCCTAGAATAATGAAAGGAGGGAAGTAAACAAGATGATGCGGAAGTTAATGAATTTGCACCGCAGTCAGAAAGGTATCACCGGGCTGGAGACAGCCATCATCCTGATTGCCTTCGTAGTTGTTGCCGCGGTGTTTGCCTACACCGTACTCTCGGCTGGCTTGTTCGCCACTCAGAAGAGCCAGGAGGCGGTCTACTCCGGCCTGCAGGAGACTCAGAGCACCATGGAAATCAGGGGAGACGTGATTGCCTACAAGGGTGATAGCAATATCGCCAGCAGCATAGGTAAGGTCGAGTTTGTCGTGACCAACGCCTTAAAGAACGGGGAATCGATTGACCTGACCCCGCCGTACGAGCTCGTTTCCGGCGCCTTGACTGCAACCGGAGACTCCAATCCAACCCAGATTGCCTATTCCGATGTGAACGTCGCCATTGCCAACGCGGCCTGGACGTTAAGCTGGATAGGTAAAAATGATGGTGACAACCTTCTCGATAATAGTGAGAAGGCGGTCATCACCGTCTGGCTCCATACCTACGATGGCGCGGTATGGGCGGCAGGTGCTAACCCGCCCTTCCTCGCTGCCAACAACGTAGACACCTACCATACCTTCGACCTGGAGGTAAAGCCAGCCAGGGGGGCGGTGTTAGTCGTCGAGCGGACCACACCGGCCGGCCTGGACACCGTAAACAACCTGCACTAAGGTTGTGCGCTTTGGGGTGGGGGCGAAAGCCCCCACCCCAAACACCGGGGTAGGGAGGGGAGGACCCCGCTATTAGTAGAGACAAGAGTGAGAAAGAGTTTGAAGGTTGGGCAGTGCTTGGAATGGATGACGGAGGTCACTTGTGGACAAGGTCATAACTACAACTCTACTGATCTTAGCGGGGGTAGTAAGTATGATATTTGTTTTCAATAGCGCCTATCCTATGATAAATCGCTCCAGCCAGGCAATGGTCAGCATGGCGGACAAGATTGACGACCGGATGAAGAGCCGGATAAACATTGTCTACGCCGCCAACTCGGCTGACCGGCAGACAATCTACATCTGGGTGAAGAACGTGGGGACTTCACGGATATTAGACATCGGGCAGACCGATGTATTTTTTGGCCTGGAGGATAGCTTCTCCCGCATCCCGTACGTGGATGACGCGGGCGGCGGCTATCCTCGCTGGGCATATAACATGGAGAATGGTACGGAGTGGAAAACGAGCGTCACGGTGAAAATTACGATTACTTACAGCGCTGACCCGGGGACGGGCACGTACTTCGTCAAGATAGTGATACCTAACGGTATTGCTGACGAGTACTATTTCAGTATGTAGGAGATTTATGGAAACGGCAATAGTATCGGTGTTATGTATCGCGCTTATCGTGATTGGGGGCATGACCATGGCCCAGGGCTTTTTTACGTCCGTAGACGCGACGGCGGGCGGATTGGAGCAGATAAGCACTCGGGATGGAGCCATCATGAGAACCGATATCTCGACACTCTCGGCCATTCAGCCTTCGTCAATGTTCCTGAACTTGACTCTGCGGAATAGCGGCCAGACCAAGCTGGCCAGCCTGGATAAGTGGGACCTGATTGTGCAATACACCGATATTGGTGACGTTTATCACGTAATATGGCTCCCCTATACCAGCGGCGCGCTGGGGGACAACCAGTGGATTAAAGAAGGGATTTATCTGGACGCGGCAAGCCGGACGGAGGAGGTCTTTGAGCCGGGAATCTTGAACCCGGGGGAAGAGATGATAATCCAGGCCAAACTCAATCCGGCCACGAAGAGCGCTACGGCTCACCTGGTCACGGTCTCTACGCCTAACGGCATCCCGGCGTCAATATCGTTCAGCCGGTAGTTATGAGTTACTGCAACTGGAGGTCAGCGTGAAGCTGGGTGAACTGGCACTGAAGCTGAGAAAAAGGGAGAAAGCTGATAAAGCACTGAGCTCGAGTGGGGCACTGAGCTTTGACCTGCTTTATCAGCTATCGTTCATGTCGGTGATTGCCGCGGCCGGTGTGCCGCGCAGCCAGATTTTCAGTGCTTCCGCACAGACCCCCTGCGCGACGGCGGAATACTTCCGCAAGATTGAGCTTGCCTGCCGCCGGCTGCGCTATGACTACGCGAAAGCCTGTCGCATAGTCGGCGAGACGGCCAAGGAAGAGGAAATGAAAGGGCTGCTCCTGCGCTTCTCCAGCTCCCTCATGTCCGGGGAACCCGAGAGCGATTTCCTGGCCCGGGAAGCGGAGGCCCAGTCTGAGGCTTATGATAACGAATACGGCCGGAAACTGGAGACGCTGAAACTGTGGACTGATGCGTATGTTTCTCTCATCCTGTCATCAGTCCTGGTCATCATTATAGGTATCGTCTCCACCATGATATGGAAGATTGAAATGGGCTTTATCCTGGGTATGACGTTTGTATCCATCATGACCACGGCGGTGGGCATCTGGTTAATATACCTCATGTCCCCGCGCGAAATCATGGTGCTGAGCTGGGCCGGCTCCAGGGAGCAGAAACTCATGCGGCGCATGTTCCGTCTGCTGGCACCCCTGGCGCTCATTATTGCCGCGCCGCTGCTGGCCAAGGGAGCCAATCTGGGCATGGTACTGCTGGCCGTGGCCGCCCTGTCTTTCCCCATTGGCTTTATCAGCATGATTGATGACAAAAAGATAAACAAGCGTGACTCCGAGGTAGGCGCCTTCTTGAGAATCCTGGGCGGCGTCTGTTCGGCGATGGGGACTACGGTGAGAGAGGCCCTGGGGAAGCTTGACCTGGATGCTATCAATAGCCTGCGCCGTGAAGTGAAGCGACTTCACACCATGTTCAGCACCGGTATCCGGGGTAGACTGTGCTGGCGTAAATTCATCGATGAGACCGGCAGTGAGTTGACCAACCGTAGCGTGGGCATGTTCTACGAGGCAATTGAACTGGGTGGGGAGCCGGAACAGGCCGGGTATCACGCGTCGCTTTTTGCCAGCCGGGTATCCAGGCTCCGGGCGAGGCGAAAGACGGTGTCCATGCCTTTCCAGTGGCTGTGCATTGCCATGCACACCGCCATCGTCGCGCTCCTTATATTCATTACCGAGGTTATTATTATATTCGGCGGAATGGTAGAGAAGGCGCAGACATCAATGCCCAACATATCCGGAGCGCCCAGCATCAGCAGCTTTACCACTTTTAACTTTGCCGGACTGGAGCTGATGCACAGCATGGTGCTGCCGCTGGTGGTGGTCTTTACCGTGGCCAACGCGCTGGCGCCGGCCATAGCCGATGGCGGCAGCCGCTATAAGATTCTTTACAATCTGGGGATAACGGCGGCTATTTCCGGGCTGAGCCTGATTTTCCTGCCGGCAATGGCCGGGATTCTGTTCAGCAGCATAGAAATGTAGGGGGGTGGTATGAGCAACATAGAGGAGAGGGTTAAGACCTTAGAAAATGACCTGAAGACGACCCGGGAAGAGCTGCGTCAGGTTCTCCTGGATATTCGCTCTTTTGTGCTGGAAGCGGAGAACCCGCTGAGAGCGTTCGAACGGCAGGCTGCCAGTCAAAATGATTCCGAAAAGGAGGATAACGGAGGATGACAGTCGAAAAGAAAGTGGAAGCGATGGAAGGTGAGCTGAAACTGATTAAAGGGGAATTGAAGGAGAGTCTCACGAGCGTGCGTGACTTTCTGTTGAACTTGAAAGTGCCAACCGTGCAGGTGGAGGAGGTGGATGAAGGGCAGAACCATATCGCAATTGACGCTGGAATCTCCCTGGAGTCCCCTCAGGCGACGGTTGCGGAGGTACTTGAGGTAATGCCGAGAGAAGCAGTCCGGCCGGTGGGAGCACCACGGCCGGCGCCGGCTCTGCCAGTGACACCGGCGGCTAGGGCGGAAGCGGCACCCCGTGATGCGATATTCTTTGAAAAGACGGTGCCTTACCGCCGGGAAGAGAATGGTGCCACGGATACTGAGATGCCACTGCCGGAGGCGCACCAGCCGCCTGAGACGGCCAAGGAGAGGCCGGAGCGGAGCGTACGAAAAGAAGCGGAGGAGATATCACCGCCGGTCCCGCAGGTAAACCTGCTGGCTAACCTCATCCGCTGGGTTTCCACGGCCAAAAGAGAAATCGGCATGGAGCAGCTGCCGGTCTTCCTTGAAGTCTACGGCATAAGCGGTAACCTGTCTGCCGAGCTAAGGGACGTCATCATGTACCTGGCGGAGATAGTTACGCCCCCATCTGAAGCCAGTGCCACCAATATCTGGGGGAAGATACTGAGGGAGCAGCTGGCTGGCCTCCTGGAGATTAACAGCATGAATGGCCGGTTATCCCCTGATTTGAAAGAGGGTATATTGCGGCTGGCCAGTGCCATGGGACAGCCGCCCGCGGAAAAGAATGTGGCCGATGTCTGGAGCCAGCTGATTCTGGAGCTGCACGGGATTCTCAGCGGCGGCGGTAACCAGCTCCAGCCGCTTGTCCTGCCCGGCAACGGCCGGCAAGGAGCAAATGCGAACGGCACCGAAGGTAGCTGGGACGACGAGCCGGCAGACGACACTGAGACAGCGAACGCCAAGGAAGAGAAAGAGGTGCCAGCGCCTAAAGAAGACAAACCGATGAGGCTGAAGCTGGTGCTGCTGGATAGCGACGGTGCCGAGAAAGAGTTCAATATCAATCTGGCTCCCGAGGTGAATGGTGACAGCTCAAAATAGGCAAAGGCTCGAGGTGAAGCATGGCGAACGAACCAGCTAAGAAAGATGTCATCCTCACCGGTGTGCGGGAGGTGGATGAGAAACTGGGCGGCGGGATTCCGCTGGGTTCCCTGGGTCTCATTGAAGGTGAACCTGACACCGGGAAGAGCGTGCTGAGCCAGCATTTTACCTACGGGGCGCTGACCTCGGTGCAGACCTCCGTGGCTTACTATACGACGGAGAATACGGTCAAAAGTCTGATTGCCCAGATGGACTCCCTGTCGCTCTACACCCTGGACTAGTTTCTCACCGACCGTTTTCGTATCTACCCGCTCAACCTGCAGAACTATCTCAAGGGGGGTAAGAAGCGTTTCCGTTTCCTGGCTGACCATTTGAAAAGCCTGCCGGAAAGATACCGGCTGATAATCGTGGATGCTATCACGCTACTGGTGGCGCACGCTAACCCGGTGGACGTGATTGATTTTTTCTGGGCAT
>JAUYDJ010000096.1 GCA_030690025.1 Chloroflexota bacterium
CCCCAAAAGTCGTCCGACCAAAGTGCTGGCCGAGCAACTGCCCCTCCTCGGGCAAAAATCGCCGCTCATCGAGGAGTTGGCGAAGCTGGATATCGACTCTTTAAGCCCGCTGGAAGCGCTCACCAGGCTCTACGAGTTGCAGAAGAAAGCCAGGGAAGAGTCCCGGTAAGAAGTTTGTCAGGTATTGATTACAGGTGTTACAATTAATAGGTTTGACACCCGACTGGCTAAGAAAGGTGGGGCGGCTGTGCCCGGGGAAGGATGGAGGATGAATAGCTTACACCAGAAACAGATGAAGGTCGGGGGGCTGGATGTCCACTATGTTCAAGCTGGGCATGGCGACCCGCTAATTGTGATTCACGGCGGCGCTAACGGTGCCGGGGCATGGAAGAAGAATGTGGCCGAGCTGGCCAAGAAATATACCGTGTACCTCCCTGACCTGCCTGGGTTCGGGCAGAGCCAGGAGATGGACGGCGATTACTACATCCCGGAGCTGGTGGAGTTCGTCGAGGGTTTTTCCAATGAGCTGGGACTGAAGAAGTTTTACCTGATGGGGCATTCCATGGGCGGTGCCGTGGCGGTAAGCTACGCCTTGAAATTCCCCGGGAAAGTGCTGAAGCTGGTGCTGGTAAGCAGCATGTGTATCGGCAAGGAGATTGCCCTGTGGGTGAGGCTGTTCTCCTCCCCGGTGCTGAGCTATTCTATCGGCAGGATTATTATTCACCTGTTCCGCGCCGTGAAGTGGGTGTCCGACCGGATAATATCCGGGATTGAGATTGCCCTGCCCTTTTCCCGGACGAGCATCCGTATTGGTACCGCGGCTACTACGTTCCACCAGCAGACCATGGTGCTGGCGCCGCGGCTCTGTGAAATCACCGCGCCTACGCTGGTGGTGTGGGGCGCCAGGGACCCCATTGTGCCGGCCATGCATGCCTGGATGGCCGGGGCGTTGATTCCCGAGTGCGAGGTAAAGGTCTTTGAGGACTGCGGTCACAGCGTCTACCGCCAGAAAGTTGACGAGTTTTCCGATTTAGTTAACGGCTTCTTAGGCTAGGGGACTGGCGACCCCATCCCCTCCATCCCCTTCTCCTTCACAGGGAGAAGGGGATTTTTGGTTTTGGGAAAGATTACAGCTTAGGGAGTACTAATGTTGTTTGACGAAGTGTTTTATATTATAGTTAATTGAGGAAATTTGAGGATAGCAAGTGGTCAGTATAAAACCTATAAAGCTTTTTGGAAATTGGTCTCAAGGGTTCGCTCTTGATTTACACACTGTGAGCAGCGAGTTCTTGGGATACGACGAATACGGACATGAAATGTTCGATACAAAAAGAAGCGAAATAGGCGAGTTGCTGTATAAACTCAAATACGGGGCAGACAAGTCTGGCATGAATGAAATTTTGGACACGGTAGTTAGTTTTCTCAGAGATACATGGAAAATCACTGGAATCCTGGATTGCGTAATACCCGTGCCACCTTCAAAGGCAGATAGAGATTTTCAGCCTGTCATAGAAATAGCTGCGGGCATAAGCTTGAAGTTGGGAATCCCAGTATACAAAGATGCTTTGAAGAAGATTAAAGTGACGTCTCAGTTCAAAAATGTATTCGAATATGAAGAAAGACTCAAACTATTGAGTAATGTGTTTACCGTCACAAGTGCGTTAACTAGTGGAAAGAATATTTTACTTTTTGATGACTTATACGGGTCTGGGGCTACTGTTCACACTATAACTCGCGTTTTATGTGAGCAAGGTAAGGCAAGAGGGGTGTACGTGTTGGCGTTAACTAAGACAAGGAGCAAATCGTGAAAAAAGTCTTTATAGGCGGTTCACGAAGGATATCTAGGCTGAACAAAGATATCAAGAGTAAATTGGATCAAGTTATTCGGAAAGGATACACAGTGCTTATTGGGGATGCAAACGGGACAGATAAAGCTGTGCAGAGTTATCTAGCTAGTAAGAACTATGCGAATGTTCTTGTGTTCTGTATGGCGGATAGATGCAGGAATAACATTGGTGACTGGCGAACTAGAGGCATAGAAGTATCTCATAACAACAGAGATTTTTATTATTACGCTACGAAAGACCTGGAAATGGAAAAGGAAGCGGACTATGGATTTATGATATGGGATGCCAAAAGCAAGGGCACACTCAATAATATCGTGAACCTCCTAAAAGAGGGCAAAAAGACCTTGATTTACTTTTCTCCAGAAAAGAGCTTTTATACGCTAGATACTTTTGTTGATTTGGTGGAGATTCTGGCTAAATGTGACCCAAAGTCTGTAGAGGAACTCAAAGAGAAACTGGGCTTGTCACAATTATTGCCTTTGCCTGACAGTCTTGTTGAATCTACACAGTTAAGATTGCAGTTGGTGGCAAAAGATACAGAGTATCATGGGCATTGAAACTGAAAAGAGTCGCCCTATCTCCACATTACTTGAAAATATCGGCCATGTAGGTGATGAAGAACACGTCCCCGGATTTGAGCGCGTTCACCGCGCCGTATAAGGCGCTCTTATGGAGGACGTTCTTTTCGTAGGTGTACACATTGACTTTCCAGTTGGCCATTGCGCCTCTGGCTATGGCTTCTGCGCTGCTATACCCTGCCGCCCACAAGACCTCATGCCATGAGACATATTCAGGGTTTTCCATACGCGCGTTGGCTCTCATAGTCTGGTTATTGTTTCTTGCCCACCCGTAAAGGTTTTCACCCCAGTTCAGAGCAGGCACCCCGCTATTTGCTCTTTCCCGATTTATCAGGTTGAAAATGGCCTGTTCGATGTCCTTTTCATTGATTACCGCTGTTCCGGTTATAGCCGCGTCGTACTGCTTTTTGAGTTCGGTATATTTTGCGCCCGATTCATTGAGCTGTGCCTGCACCGCCGCTATTTCGGCCGCCTTAGCATCATACTGTTTTTGCAGCTCGGCGTATTTTTTGTTCAACTCTTCATAGCGTGTTTGCGCTTCGCTAGGTCCGGACATTTGCGCCCGCAGTGACGCGAGTTCGCTCTTAGCTGCATTGAGCTCGCTCTTGGTGGCGCTCAGCTCGCTGCTTAGCGCTTCATACTGTTGCGGCGATACGCCTCCGCCGCAGGAAACAACGCCCAGAAGTGTCACGATGGACAGGGATACTGCTATGATGGCTTTGCCTATCTTCATATCTTCCTGCCTCTTTCTCTAAACGCTTTACTGTCAATTATAACGCAAAACCTGCCGGAATATTTCGGCGAATCCCCCCTTAACCCTGCAAAAAATAAATCCCCCTCTCTTTCGACAAGGAGAAGGGGATGTGAGGTCACAATAAGGCGCTAACCTTTAATAACGTAGTTCCGCAGCGTGCCGATGGGGGCAATCTTTATCTCGATGGTATCGCCGGGGAGCATGCGGCTGATGCCGCTGGGCGTGCCGGTGGCAATAATGTCCCCCGGCAGCAGGGTCATCACGTTGGTGATAAAGTTTATGAGCACCGGGACGCCAAAGAGGAGGTCGCTGGTGTTGGCCCGCTGCTGGCGCACCCCGTTCAGGAAGGTCTCCACCCAGACATTGCCCGGGTCAAGGTCGGTCTCGATACACGGCCCAACCGGGGCAAAGGTATCAAAGCCCTTGGCACGTGTCCACTGCTTGTCCTTAGCCTGGTGGTCGCGGGCGGTGACATCGTTCACACAGGTGTAGCCCAGCACATAGCTAAGGGCCTCTTTTTGCGATACGTGGGACGCCCGCTTCTTTATTACCACGCCCAGCTCGCACTCGTAGTCGATGTGGGTGGAGGAGGGGGGATAGATAATCTTATCCTCCGGGCCGATGACGGCGGTGGACGGCTTGATAAATAAAAGCGGGGTTTCCGGCTGGTGAGATTTGGTCTCCTCGATGTGGCTGCGGTAGTTAAGCCCCAGGCAGACTATCTTGGACGGCTGGCACGGGGCCAGCAGCCTGACCTCCCGGAGTGAGTACTCGTGGCCGGTGGGGGTTAGGGCACGGAAGGGGGTGCCCGCCATCTCCCTGACTGACTCTCCCTCCAATATGCCGTACCTTATCTTGCGGTTTACCGCAAAACGAACAATCTTCATCTTCGTCTCCCTAAAAATGTGGTTTGCACAAAATCTCCTTCACTTTGAGGTCGAAGAAGCGATGGGTGTTTACCGGCCGCACTACGATGGCGGTGTTGGTGCCGCTGTGCCGCCCGGCAATGGCGATAACGTCCTCTTTGGTATTTACCAGGCCGGCATCGGCGGCCATCATGACGATTTCAACGGCCACCTTCATGCCGTCGCCAAAAAGGCGCAGCGTGTTGGCGATGATTTCCAGGGTAAGGTACATGTTGAACTTGACCCGCGCCGCCCGGTCCACGCCGGCAAAGGCGTGCGTGGCCGTCAGGACGGTGCCGTGCTTGCTCTCAATCAGCTTGCGGTTTTCCTCGGTGAAGGACTGGGTATCCGGCTCGTCAAAGCCGGTAGCGTGACTGACCGCAATTACCCGGATGCCCTTGAGTACATCCAGCGCCTTGAGGGCGGTGGCGCCGCTGGTGGAGGCAATCAGCACGGTCTTGATACCCGCCTCATCGGCGCGCTGCTTGACGATACGCAGCACCTCGTCAATATAGTTACGCTCGGGGTCTTCAAAATAGACAGTCTTTAGTTCCATATTTAAGGTCTCCTTTCTATAGCAACTCTGGACATTTTACCAGAGACGGCGGTTCTTGGCTAGGTTTACAGCCAACGGGTCCCTTTGCATTTGGTTGCTCGGCCTTCTCATAATGTGGTGCCGTTTGCACCTGGTACTTGTTCTGGCAATTTCTTGATCTTGATGCGTGACCTCTCCCCTTAATCCCCTCTCCTCAAGAGGAAAGGGGGAAGATATTTTGAGAGAGGGGGCGAAGCCCCCTCTCTCTTACTTTCCCCCCCTTCCCTATTAGGGAAGGGGCAGGGGATAGGTCAAACATAAATGAAATGACACCAAATGTAAATAATGTCACAGCCAACTAACAGGACATAAAGATTGACGTGGCCAGACAGACACTGTTAAAATTGGGAGGAATGGAAGCGAGACTTGTCCTGTTTCCGCTAACGGCTAAGGTTAACAGTCAGAACCACCTGGTAGTTGGCGGCTGTGATACGGTGAAGCTGGCCGCCGAGTTCGGCACGCCGTTGTATGTGTTTGACGAAGCGACCCTCCGCGGCAAGTGCGCCGAATTCAGGAGCGAGTTTAACCGGGTCTATCCCGGCACGGTGGTGCTGTACGCCTGCAAGGCCTTCATCAACAAGGCGCTGTTCAACCTGCTTAACGAGGAAGGGCTGGGGCTGGACGTGGTCTCCGGCGGCGAGATGGGCATCGCTAAGTCGGTGGGTTTCCCCGCGGCAAGGGTCTATTTCCACGGCAATAATAAGACCCCTGATGAGCTAAAAGAGGCGCTCGACTGGCCTATTGGCCGCATTGTAGTGGACAACTTCCACGAGCTGACGCTGCTGGCTGACCTGGCTGAAGGTCACAAGCAGGACATCCTGCTGCGGCTGACACCGGGCATTGACCCGCACACCCACAAATATATTACTACCGGCACCATCGACAGCAAGTTTGGCTTCCCGGTAGGCGAGTGGGACAAAGCCGTCTCCAAAGCCCTATCAACGCCCAACCTTAACCTGGTCGGCCTGCACTTCCACGTCGGCTCGCTCCTGTTCGAGACCGAACCCTATGAGAAATCCATCGAGGTAGTGCTCGATTTTGCCGCTAAGATGAAGTCGAAGTATGGTTTTGAGCTGAAGGAGCTGGGGGTGGGTGGTGGTTTCGCTATACAGTATGTGGTGGCGTCACCGCCGCCGCCGATTTCTACCTATGCCGGGGCGATTTCCTCCCGGATTAAGAGCAAATGCCGGGAGCTCAAGCTGGCTTTACCGAAGCTCATCATCGAGCCGGGCCGTTCCATAGTGGGACGGGCCGGGGTGGCGCTCTATACGGTGGGCGTGGTCAAGGCTATTCCCGATGTCAGGCGCTATGTTTCCGTGGACGGCGGTATGGCGGACAATATACGCCCGGCCATCTATGGTTCCGTTTATGAAGCCGTGGTCGCGAATAAGATGTCAGA
This sequence comes from Chloroflexota bacterium, assembly GCA_030690025.1. Lineage (GTDB taxonomy): Bacteria > Chloroflexota > Dehalococcoidia > Dehalococcoidales > JAUYDJ01 > JAUYDJ01. The sequence goes on from JAUYDJ010000096.1 coordinate 6,079, forward strand.
AAAGGAGGCAGGTAAGGTCACCATTGCTGGCAAGTTCTGCGAATCAGGCGATATTCTTATCCGGGATATTGAGTTACCTCCGGTCTCCGCCGGTGATGTCATAGCTATACCCAGTTCAGGCGCCTATTGCCTGGCCATGTCAAGCAACTATAACGCCGCTTTCAAACCGGCGGTGGTCCTGGTCAAGGATGGTAAAGCACGACTGATTCGACGCCGTGAGACGGTCGACGACCTGACCAGATGTGATTTACCCTGAGAGCCTCATTCTGTCCCCCGGCAATTTCCCCGGGCGGAGTCCGCCTGTTTCCCTGAAGATTTAAGATGTGGCAGTCAGCCGGACAAACGAGGGCGGTGTCTTTACTCCAGCGCAGCCTGGCGAAGGGGCTCTTGGCCCATGCCTATCTGCTGGTGGGGCCGCCGCGCGTGGGCAAAATGACGCTGGCCATGGACCTGGCCCGGGCTTTGAACTGTGCGGCGGCGGAGCCTCCCTGCGGCGAATGCGTCTCCTGCCAGAGAGTGGCTGCCGCCAAGCATCCCGATGTGCAGCTAATCGGCCTGCCCGCCGGGGACAACTCGGTTGAGAAAACTCGCATTGAGATAAGCATCGAACAGATTAGAGATTTGCAGCACACGGCCAACCTGCCGCCCTTTGAGGGCAAATACAAGGTCTTTATTATTAACGGGGCTGAGCTGCTTTCCAATGAGGCGGCCAACTGCCTGCTCAAGACCCTGGAGGAGCCGGCCAGCCAGGTGGTTTTTATCTTGCTGACCACCAACGACCGGCTGTTGCCCGCCACGGTAGTCTCACGCTGCCAGCGGCTCGAATTGCGCCCCCTGGCGGCCAACGAGGTGGAGTCGGCGCTGGGTAAGCGGGGGATTGAGCCGGCCAAGGCCAGGCTGCTGGCCCGGCTTTCCCGCGGCTGCCTGGGCTGGGCAATTGCGGCGGCGGCTGATGACAGCCTGCTCGATGCGCGTGCTGAGAAAATCGACCGGCTGCTCAATATCGTCCGCGCCGATTACGATGAGCGTTTCGTTCAGGCCGGTCAGCTGGCGAGCCAATTCAGCCAGAACCGGAGTGCCGTTTTGGAGACGCTCGACCTGTGGCGGGACTGGTGGCGCGACCTGCTGCTGGTCAAAGCCGGATTCGGCGAGGGCGTCACCAATATTGACCGGCTGGCTGTTCTTGACGAAATGGCCAAGAGCTATGACCTGCCGCAGGCCAGGATGGTGATTAATCATATCCAGGCGGCCGGGGAGCAGCTGAAATTGAATGCTAACCCCCGGCTGGCCCTGGAAGTGCTGATGCTTAATATACCCGCAGGGAGTGTGGTGAAATATGGCTGAAATTGTTGGCATACGTTTCAAGAGGGCGGGTCGGGTATACTACTTCGACCCGGCCGGCATCGACCTCAAGATAAATGACTGTGTGGTGGTGGAGACCAGCCACGGTGTGGAGCTGGGCAAAGTGGTCATTGCCCCGCGGCAGGTGGCCGAAGGTGAGGTAACCGAGCCGCTCAAGCCGGTAACGCGCAAGGCCACACCCGAAGACATCAAGCGTGTCGAGGACCTGCAGAGCAAAGAAGAAGAGGCGCTGATTGAGTGCGGCAAGCAGATTGCCCGGCTCAATCTGTCCATGAAACTGCTGACGGCGGAGTATAATCTCGACGGCAGTCGCTTGACCTGCTGCTTCAGCGCCGAGGAGCGGGTGGACTTCCGCGAGCTGGTCAGAGAGTTGACCCACAGTCTCAAGACACGCGTGGAACTGCGGCAGGTAGGCCCGCGCGATGAGGCCAAGCTGGTGGGCGGTTTTGGCCGGTGCGGGCGCCAGCTTTGCTGCGCCAGTTTCCTGACTGAGTTCGACCCGATTTCCATCAAGATGGCGAAGGACCAGGACTTACCCCTCAACCCGATGAAGATTTCCGGGGTGTGCGGCCGCCTGCTGTGCTGCCTGAGCTATGAGCGCGACCAGTACCGTGATATTAAAGCAAAGCTGCCGAAGATGGGGCAGCGGGTATCCACGCCAACTGGTTTAGGCAGCGTGGTGGGCGTCAATCCACTGCGGGAAACGGTGATGGTGGAGATGGCGGACGAGACCACTCAGGAGCTGTCGCTGGACCAGATTACCGTCGTCGAGGGCCCCTAGTTGTATTCCACCGGCAGGTATTTTTGCCATTCCTGCCGTACCTGCAGATAGTGGTGGGGGATATAGAAGTAGGTATTGTTGTGGGGTGGGGCCGGTGTGTGTCGCAGCTTCATGCCCGCTTCAGCCGGCGTCCTGCCCGCCTTGCGCCGGTTGCAGCGCACACAGGCACCGACCACATTCTCCCAGGTATGTTTACCGCCGCGGTATTTGGGAATGACATGGTCTAAGGTGATCTGCCTGGTCTGCTTGCCGCAGTACTGGCAGGTGTACTGGTCGCGGTTGAATATCTCAAGTCTGGTTAGCTTTCGCTGCGACCGTGGCCGCTTCACCTGGGAGTCCAACCGAATCACCGAGGGCAATTCAAAGACTTGGCTCGCCGAGTGCACCACGCCGGCGCCATTTTCCAGCATTTCAGCTTTGCCCTGGTAGATTAGCACCACGGCACGGCGGGCACGGCAAATATTGAGCGGCTCGTAGTTCTGATTGAGCACCAGGACTGGAAAGTTCACCATTTGATTTCTCTGACTTCAATTTTAACCAAAAACACTTAGCTATGCAAACAACAGGTTAGCATTCCATTCTTCTTACTATGTTTGACCCTATCCCCTTAATCCCCTTCCCCTATTCAGGGGAAGGGGAAATGTGTTGAGAAGGGGGCTTTGCCCCCTTCTTTTAGTTATCTTCCCCCTCACGCATAGACTGCCAGTAATACTATGGGAGAACAGGTTGGTGAGGGTCGATTAATCTCATTCAGTGCTTCTCCGGCCGGGGCTTCTTCTAGCGCCGCGGGGAGTCTCCTTCCGGTTGGAACGCGGGTCAGCACGGAAGTCGGGCGCCATGATGTTCCAGACCAGGCTTAGCTTATGGTCGAGAAAGCGTGAACTGATGGGGCTGTCAATCTCATCCAGTGAGCAGCGTGTCGTCACCACGGTGGGCAGGCGCGAGTTGTAACGGTAGTTGATGACCTGGTACAGCTTCTCCTGCGCCCAGGGGGAGGTTGACTGCTCCCCGAAATCGTCCAGGATGAGCAGGGGGGTAGTCTTGACGCCCTCAAAGAGCTGGTCGTAGGAGACCTTGCTCTCCGGGCTGAAGGTGGAGCGCAGGTGGTCAAGGAAATCGGGTATGACGATGAACAGCGCCGGCTGCTTGGCCTGGTAGCGGTAGTTGGCGATGGCGGCGGCGAGGTGAGTTTTGCCGCAGCCGGTAACACCCTGTAGTACCAGCCAGCCCTCCGGTGACTTGGCAAAGTTTAGCGCTTCGCGGAAAACGTTCTCCAGGTTTTCCCGCTGGTCGGGGGGCAGGTTGACCCGTTTGTAGTCGAAGGTCTCAAAAGTCATGGTCTTCTGCAGCTCGAACCCCGGTCCCCAGCCATACTCCTGGAAGGGCGACGGCTTGCCCTCGATGGCGTATACCTGGCTCAGCCTGGGGTCGGTCAGGCGGGCGCGCACGCGGTCTTCCATCTCGTCAACCGGTGTGCTGGTGGTAATGACGGTAGGCAGCTCGTTATTGAAGCGGTGATTGAGCAGCTGGTCGAGCTTTTCTCTTGCCCAGGGCGTGCTGGTCTGGGCGCCCAGGTCATCCATGATAAGCAGGGGGGCGTTGCGCACCCGGTCGAACAGCTCATCATAGGGTATTTCGCTGGCCGGGCTGAAGGCAGCGCGCAGGTGGTCAAGGAGGTCGGGGACAGTCTGGAAAAAGACCGGGTAGCCGTGCTTGATGCGCTCGTTGGCGATGGCGGCGGCCAGGTGGGTCTTACCGCAGCCGCTGGCGCCAATCAGTACCAGCCAGCCTTTCGGTTCGGCGGCAAATGCCTTAGCCGCCTCGTAGGCACGTTTGAACCTGGCCTGATTGGCCGGGTCACCGCTTCTACCCTCGGGGAGCAGGTTATCAAAGGTGAGGCGGGTCAGCGTACCCAGGTTGCTGTAGCGCTCGAGGCGGGCCTGGCTTTCTTTATCCAGCTCAGCGCGGGCGCAGCGGCAGGGCTTGGCCTTGCCGAAGTCGGGATGCCCCAGCGGCACATCGGCATAGACAAAGCCGGCGCCTTTGCATACGGGACAGACAGAGTCAGGCGGTGTTTCCCTGGCGTCAGCGCTGGACCATGTGTCCGTATTTGCCTTTGACGTATTTGTCGGGGTCTTCCTTCTTCGTAGAATCTCGCTGATATGCTCCATCACTCTTACCTTCGGCGGACCACCGCTCCAGAATGGCGGCAATATATCTCCAGTTGCGCTTGTTCAGGTTGACGGCTTCTTTGATAGCCTCTCTAATCCAGCTTTCCGGGTACTGCTTGGCGGCGTCACGCAGTTCTTCGGCTACCATCGGGGTGAGCAGTCCGATGTTCTGCTCATACAGGGTGAAAATGTCAGGCAGCTCCGCTAGTTTAACATAAGGCGTCCCGGTCACTTTCAGTCCCGGCAGGGGAAGCTCGCCGCTCTGGATTTTGGCCGTAACCTGGCGGTTTGCCTCGGTGTTAAGCAGGTATATATCTTCAGCGGCCCCGTCTCTATCCAGCGTGACGTGCAGGAAAGTCCCCCGCTGCGCCGCCATGTCCAGGGCGGCGCGTAATGCCTTGTCCGCTTCGGCAGACTCGTCAAAGCCGCTCATCAGGCTTTTACTCGCCAGCAGCTCACGAAGGGTGACAAAGCGCGGCGAGCCTTTTTTGTGATAGAGGGTGCCCAGAATGTGAAGCGTGACTTTTAGCTCCGCCATGTCTTCGATTTGCGGCAGCAGGGTAGAGAAGAAAAAATTGGGGATGGGGGTAAACTCCATCCGGGGCGGGAAACCAGCAATCGGCTTCATAGCAGGCTCGGCTCTTCGCGGGCGGTGCTCATGTCTTCAAACTTGGCTGTCTCCGGCGTGAAGCGCAGGTCTATTTCACCGGTGGGGCCATTGCGGTTCTTGGCGGTGATGATGTTGGCGATGCCTTTGGGATACTCCTGTCCACCGTGTTCGACTTCCCACTCCTCCGGAGTCTTGAAGTAGTAATCATCCCGGTAAATGAACAGGACAAGGTCGGCGTCCTGCTCAATGGCGCCGCTTTCACGCAGGTCGGAGAGCTGGGGCCTGTGGGTGGCGCGGAACTCCACGGCGCGGCTGAGCTGGGAGACAGCCAGCACCGGCGCATTTAGCTCGCGGGCCAGGGCTTTAAGGGCGCGGGAGATGTAGCTGATTTCCTGGACGCGGTTTTCCGACTTCCCGTCGCCCTGCATCAGCTGTAAATAGTCGATAATGATGAGGTCGATGCCGCGCTCGAAATGAAGGCGCCGGGCTTTGCTGCGTACCTGGGAGGCGCGCAGCATGGGGTAATCATCGATATAAATCTGGGTCTCGGCGAGGAGGCCCTGGGCCTCCATGATTCTCTTTTCCTCGTTTCCACCGTCAGGGTGCTTTTCGTGGGGGACACGCCGCGAATTGACGCCGGACTCGCTGGACAGCAGGCGCTGCACCAGGGAATCGCGCGACATCTCCAGGCTGAACAGGGCCACGCAAGCGCCCTGCTCCACGGCGGCATTCCGGGCCACACTCAAAGCAAAGCTGGTCTTGCCCATGCTGGGCCGTCCGGCCACGATAATCAGGTCGGCGCGCTGAAAACCGCCCAGGAACTCGTCTAGCTTACTGAAGCCGGAGCGGACGAATGGGAGCGGGGCTCCAGGGGTGGGCGTGCTGGTGGTGGTCTCAAAGTATTTGTCCAGCACCTGGCGGATATGTACCAGGTCCTGGTTGCTCTGCCCGTGGCGCAGCCGGTATAAAAGTTCCTCGGAACGGCTTAAGCTGGCCTCAACGTCGACTTCGCTGCTGTAGCCAATAGCGGTAATCTGGTTGCCGGCATCGATGAGGCGGCGCAGTATGGACAGGCGGTAGACGATTTGGGCATAGGACTCGATGTCCAGCGAGGTAGGGCAGCTGGCGATGAGTTGGCTTAAATAGGCGGCGCCGCCAACGGTCTCCAGCTTTTTCTCGCGGTTAAGCTCCTGGGCCACCGAAATCTGGTTTATCGCCTCGCCGCGCTGATAAATAGACAGGCAGGCCTGATAAATCAACCGGTTCGGCTCATGGTAAAAGTCCGCCGACTGCAGGAAGGAGTCAACCTTGTAAATCGACTCAGCGTCTATCAGCAGCGAGCCGTTGACAGCTTCTTCAGCATCGATGTCATGCGGTGGCAGCTTTTCATTCAACCTTCTCGGTCTCCTCTGTCTTCTCGGTCTTCTCGGCCTTCTTGGCCTTCTTGGGTTTCTCGGTCTCCTCGGTCTTCTCGGTCTCCTCGGCCTTCTCGGTCTCCTCGGCGATAACGTTGACCTTGATTACCGGTGTCAGGTCTTTGCCCAGCTTGATGATGACCTCGTGGCTGCCGAGTTGGCGGATGGGGTCGGCTAATTCAATCTTCCTTTTGTCGACGATGAGTTTGGCCTTCTCCAGCTCACTGGCGATATCGGCGTTGGTAATAGAGCCGTAAAGCTGGCCTTTTTCTCCTGCCTTGGCCTTGAGGGTAATTTCCTTGCCTTCCAGCCGTTTTGCCAGCTCATTCATCTGGGCTTCTTCCTGGGCCTGGGCGCGCTCCTTGATTTTATTTTGCATTTCGGTAAGGCTGAGCGCTGCCGGCACCGCCAGCACGGCCAGCTTTTTGGGCAGAAGGTAGTTCCGGCCGTAGCCGTCAGCTACCTCCTTGATATCACCGGCCGTAGCCACTTTGGGCACATCCTGCAGAAAAATAACTTTCATAGTTTCTACCTTTCTATAAATTACCCCCAATTATACGACAACCCGGTGGTTAAGGGAAAGATGTTTCGGGAATGGGTCAAGATTTAATTTGAAAATCCTTTTGGGTTCTGTCCCCTCTGGTTTATGCCTTTTCGTTTCATGAAGGTATCAACCTCACTCCTTTTATTCCGATAGCATCGGGAAGAGATTCTAGAGAGGGGGCTGAAAGCCCCCTCTCTTACTTTCACTCCCCTTCCCCTGTTTAGGGGAAGGGGTAAAAGGGGATAGGGTCAACCATAATAGGAAAAACAAATCAAGCACAACAGAACCTGGCTTAGCCGCAGCAAGCTCTGGACTGTCTAAGTAACCTTGTCCGGTTAGAGCTTGCCGTTCTTAATAATGTTGACCAGGTCCTGTTCCGCGGTGCGCTTGGCCAGGCCGATGGCGTTTTTCATGGCCTTGGCCTGGCTGCGGCCGTGGGCGAAGATTATATTCCCGTTTACTCCCAGGAGGCACGCCCCGCCCCGCTCTTTGTAGTCCATGCGTTTGGCCAGCGTGCCCATGCCGAGTATGTGGGAGGTAAGGCGGGCGGGCAGGTGGGCCGCGTCATTAAGCGCCTGCCCCAGTTGTATTTGCAGGCTCTGGATGGTGTCGCCCATCCCTTCCAGGGTTTTGAGCACGATATTGCCGGTAAAACCGTCAGTAACCACCACATCGGCCCGGCCCCGGGGTAAATCGTGCCCCTCGATATTACCGATGAAGTTTAGGTCGCTATCCTTGAGCATCTGGTGAGCCTGCTTGGCCACGCGGTTGCCTTTGCTTGCCTCTTCGCCGTTGCTGAGTAAGGCAACCCGCGGCGACTCTATTTCCAGGATGCTGCGAGCGTAGATGCTGCCCATGCGGGCAAACTGCACCAGGTGGTTGGGCCGGCAGTCCACGTTGGCGCCGGCATCGATAAGCAGGAATGGGGCAGCGCCAATCATAATGGTGGTACCGATGGCCGGGCGCTCCACTATCTTGCCCAGCCTGAGCAGGGCGGCGACGAACACCGCCCCGCTGTGACCGGCGGAGACGAAGGCGGCGGCTTTGCCTTCTCTTACCAGGTTAATGCC
>JAUYDJ010000117.1 GCA_030690025.1 Chloroflexota bacterium
GACGTGGGCGGCTTGGTGGCATCAATGAGCATCTTTGAGCCAACACGGTGGAAAGCGGTAATACCCGGCCTATCCATCCCCGGTGCCGAAATATCCAGACCATTTACGCGCACGCCGGGAATGACGACTACGTCGTCCTGGGGGTTGACCCTAGTGGTTATGGCCCAGGCCACATCCTGCGGGTCGTAAATATCAACATCCTCATCTACAGCTACATTTATTTTCTGGTGGCTATAGACACTGGAGGCAACCGCCATCAGTACATGCTTGGCTTCACCGTAGAACCGGGGCGTCATTTGCACCACGGCGCCGAACATGCTATTGCCCCAGTAGCAGGAAATATCCTTGATATCGGCATAGCCGCCCACATTACGGATATCCTGGAGCAAAGCCGCCGCCATGGGCACGCTGCCATAAAGAATACCTTCGTTCGGTGGCGCGTGCTGCAACGTCTTATAGATGGCGTCATGGCGCATGGTTAAAGCCTTGTACATGACTACCGGGTTCTTACGTTCGGTAGCATAGTAGTTCTGGAACTCGGAGAAGGGGCCCTCTTCTTCCCTCACCCCGGGTAGAATTTCCCCCTCCAGAATTATCTCGGCGTAAGCCGGCACCTCCATATCAATGGTCTCACATTTCACCAGCTCCACCGGCTCTTCCAGAAGCGAACCGGCTACTTCCAGTTCATCAAGGCCCAGCGCGCCAGTGTAGGCAGCAGCAAAGTAATACATGGGATGGTGACCAATCATAATGGCTACCGGCATCGGCTTGTTCATGGCTTCGTATTTTTGATGAATCACCCAGGTATGGCGCTCAGTCAGCAGCAATATCCCGGTCTTATTGTCACCCTTCACCTGCAAGCGGTGGAAGGCCATATTCCGCCGGCCGGTATCCGGGTCCTTGCTGATAACCAGGCCGGTAGTAATGAATGGCCCGGCGTCCTTCACGCCCTGCACGTGCACCGGCAGTTTGGTCAAACGGACATCTGCGCCCTTCTGAACAACTTCCTTAACCGGGCCGGTCTTGACCAGCTTGCATGGCATCAAACCCTTGTCCAGCCGGCGCGCGAACTCACGGTTTACCTGGGACTTTTCGGTATTGAAGGCTAAAGCCACCTGCCGCATATTGCACGGTGCTGCACCAAGTACCTTCCAGCCCGGGCGCTCGGCTACCTTCTCCACCAGCACGGCCTTTTCCCTGGCCCAGCCAAAAATGCCGCCCAGTTCATCAAGGTTGGCCTTCTCTGTGTGCTGTAGCTCACCGGCATCATCAAGCTGCTTAATCCAGCTACGCATGTCTTTTGCCATCTAAAACCTCTCCCTCTATTGACAGCCCAAATTGAGCCTATTCATGATACTAACTCGATTGCACTCCTGTCAATCTATCTGAACTAACTCATATAGATTGTCTCGTTTGCGTTGGGTCGATATGTCATTGCTCTTTCATAGCTTATCGGTGGCAACTAAACCCAGAACGGGACCTGGAACCAACGCGCCGTGCAAAGCATCCCACTTTAGTGCTATAATACATTGATTGGTTCAAGTTTGGGTTATTTCATGCTTATGAATCCCAACGGATTTACGCAAGTATTGGATGACCGTAACTTTAACTGAGATTTAATGAAAGGAGGTCATCCATTGAGTTTTCAAGACAAGTCACTCCAGTGCTTCGATTGCGAGGCTACCTACGTCTTCAGCGCTCAGGAGCAAGAGGCTTTTCAGGCTAAGGGCCTTACCAATGCGCCCAAGCGTTGCCCGGCGTGCCGCGCCGCAAGGAAGGAACGCCAGAGCCAGACAACTGGTTATCGAAATACTGCCGCCACTTACAGCCCACGACGTCAAATGTTCCCCGCCAAATGTGCCCGCTGCGGCAAAGACACGCAGGTGCCGTTCGAGCCACGGGAGGGCCGGCCGGTATACTGCAGCGACTGCTACAGCGGCATTAGAGTAAGCCGGTAACACCGATTTCTTCCGCAAGATTCAGGCCGGGGTACCCGGTGTATGGGTTATTCTTCCTGCCTCTTCGGTCACCTGCGGACAAAATGGCCCCGCAGACTGAGTGCCAGCCGGAGACCTGCCTTGAGAAGCCAACTGCTGTGATGCACCACGATAACCGGATAAGCGAGGAAACCCCGCTTTTCCAAAGGGGGCGCTATGAATATCTACGTGGGTAATCTGGCACTTGAGATGACCGAGGATGAGCTGCGGCGAGAGTTCATTGTTTTCGGACTGGTGACATCGGTAAACATCATGAACGACAAGTACATCGGCAGCGGACAATCCAGAGGATATGGTTTTGTGGAAATGGTCTCCAAAGCTGAAGGCGAGGCTGCCGTTAGCCGCTTGCAGGGGAAAATACTGAACGGCCGGGCGATTGATGTTGTTGCCGCGCTGCCTCTTTCCGACAACGGACATGCCGGGTCGGTCCACGGTAGCCGAGACAGCCGGTTCGATGGGAAAAGGAGACAAAGAAGAACAATCAGCTAAGTTTTTTGCATACCAGACAATAATCTAATATTTTACTAAGGAGTTTAATGAGTTTCCAAACCTTTAATTTTCATCCGAGCATCATGGCCGGTGTCCAGGCGCTCGGTTACGTTACACCAACACCAATCCAGCTTAAAGCTATCCCACCAATTATGCAGGGCCGGGACGTAATTGGCCTCGCCCAGACCGGGACCGGCAAGACGGCCGCTTTTGTGTTACCCATCCTGCACCGTTTGCTGCCGGGACCGCGGGGCGTAGTCCGCGCTCTCATAGTCTCACCCACCCGCGAGCTGGCGGAACAGACCTGCGAGGCTATCAACGAATTGGGCCGGCAGACCGGGCTGAGCAGCATTGCCATCTACGGCGGCATAAGCATGAGTCAACAGACTCAACGACTGCGCCGCGGCGTGGAAATCGCCGTGGCCTGTCCCGGCCGTCTCCTCGACCACCTCTGGAAAGGCACCATAGAGCTTACCCATCTGGAGATTCTGGTCATCGATGAGGCGGACCGGATGTTCGATATGGGCTTTCTGCCGGATGTCAGGAGTATTTTGAGCTGCCTGCTAAAGCCGCGGCAGACCCTGCTTTTCTCCGCCACCATGCCCGATGATATTCGGCGGCTGGTGCGGGAAATCCTGCACGACCCGGTCACGGTGCAAATCGGCCGTAGCGCCCCGGCGGCCACGGTCTCACATGCTCTGTACCCGGTCAAGCAGCATCTAAAAACTGCGCTGCTGATGGAGCTTCTACGCCATACGGATACGGAATCAGTGCTTGTCTTCACGCGCACCAAGCACCGCGCCGAGCGTGTCGCGCAGCAGCTGGAAAGAGCCGGCTATAATGCCACTTCGCTGCAGGGCGACCTGCCGCAACACCGGCGCCAGGCAGCGCTTGACGGCTTTCGCGATGGTTCGCTCAAAATCCTGGTGGCCACCGACATTGCCTCTCGCGGTATTGATGTCTTGCGTATTTCGCACGTCATCAACTACGATATGCCCGACAGTGCCGATGCCTACACTCACCGCATCGGCCGCACGGGACGCGTTGACCAGACCGGCGATGCCTTCACCTTTGTGACCGCTGAAGACACGCCCATGGTACATGCCATCGAGCGCATTCTGAACGCGACACTGGAGCGCCGCACCCTGCAGGGCTTTGACTACGCGGCACTTCTGCCAAGCACGGAATCCCGTTTTCCGAGTAGACCAGGGCGAAGACCCGCCGGGCAAAGGATGCTCGCCCACCGCAGATAGCTGGTATTCATATCCGCGAGAGAACCACATCTCCATCTCTCGATGGGAAGGATATTTTGAGAGAGAGGGCTTTCAGCCCCCTCTCTTTTTATTCTCCCTGACCCCACATAAAACAGTGCCCGAGATGAATATCTCGGGCACTTGCGAACCGGGCTGCTCAGTTTGTCCAGTGAAGCAGCATTTGCGTTTATTCAGGGCTAACGCTTACGCAGTATTATCAACGTCAGGACGACGACGAATAACAGCACACCCGTAAAGTAGGCGACCATCCACGCGTCATCTTTACTCACCCAGGAAAGTCTCTCCCGACCACCCGGCAGCTCCAGGTTACCGGGCGCCAGCACGGGCGAGGGTTCCCCGCCCCCGGTCTGCCCCTGCGGCCCCTCGACTTTTTTGTTGTCCCCGGCCGGCTCATTTGACTGCGTCTTTTCCGCAGATGTCCCTGCCGCCGCTAAGTTGCCGGACGGCCCCCCTGGCTGGCCTGGCGGCCCCTGAATCTCACTATAGCTCACTGCGACGGGTTCAGACGGTGGTGCGCCGGGCGCTACCGTGGTCTGCTGGCCGGCGGGCAGGTACACCTCTCTGCCTTCCGCACTCACACTGACCAGCCCTTCGATGGTCTGCACTTTTGTAGCGCCGGCTTCATCGACCGCAGTGATAAATTGAGTGCCCCGCACCAGGGCGATGGCTGAGGGTGTTTGTATCTCATAACGTGAGGCGGGGTCGACCAGCTTCGTAACCCGGCTCCAGGTCTTGCCCAACCACTGTTTCAATACTATGACAGCCGGCCGCTTCTCACCGTTGTACTCCAGTCTTTCAACCGAGATATCCGTCCCCGGCTCAAGTGTAATCGTGGTGCCGTTGAAAAAGGTGAGCAGCGCCTGTGAACTGGCATCAGTTCTGACCCGGCTGCCGGCTTCGAGCGTCATCCCATTCGTGGCGTCTTCCCACGTGGTCGAACCCGGCGTTTGCACACTGGCGCCGCCAGTCAGGCTCAGCGTACAGCGGGAAGCCAGCGCCGGCGATGCTAAGGGCGAGGCGACCTCCGCCGTGGTGAAGATGAAGACAAACTGTAACACCAGAATCAATGTAAGTGCCAGCGGGATAGCCAGCCTGGCCGGCCCGGCAAAGACGCTTTCCAGGCCTCCCCGGAGTATGCCGGATGCATGAGATGCGAACCCGGCAACATCGACTCCGGCCACTCTCTGGACCAGTCCTGATACGAAGGTCTCACGGTCACCCACAGCAACCCGGGTTTGTGTCTGGCCCTCTTTCTCTTTATGACGCGCCGTGAACATAGCTTCACCTTCCCTCTATCTTGAACTCTGTGATGCGAGTTTTCCCCGGTTCAACTAACTTCATAATGCCAGAGTGGGTATAAATGAGAGGTAAAAATTGCTGAAAGGGGATAAATATTTTATAAACAACTTCTGCCACCAGTCTTCTGCGCGGTGACGGGATTGTACCCAGACAGGCACAGCCGTTGACAAACCCCCGGGTTTTCATTAATAATAGGCGCAAGCTAACAGTGGAAACTCTAAGAACCGACGTATTGATTATTGGCAGTGAAGGCGCCGGAGCCAGGGCAGCAATCGAAGCCTGCGACATGGGGGCTGAAGTCACCCTGGTCACCAAGGGCCGCCTGGGTCGACATGGCGCTACCGTCATGGCTGCCGCCGATATCGCCATAGACAGCCGCAGCCTTACTGAGCTTGTCGGCCAGGGTAATCCCGCTGACAACCCCCGGGCTTTCCTCGAAGATATGGTCATCGAGGGCAAATGGCTTAACGACCAGTCCCTGGCCCGACTGGTGGTGGAAGAAGTGCCGGAGCGCGCCCGCGAGCTTTTAGACTGGGGACTGAAGTATACCGAGGTGCGCCAGATGCCGGGGCACCGCTTCCCGCGCAGCCTCTATACCAGCGGCCCGGAGATGGCCCGCACCCTGAGCCGCCAGGTGTGCCGCCGCAACATCCGGGTGCTGGAGGATACCTACCTTCATGACCTCCTCACCCGGGATGGAGAGGTGATTGGCGCCGTGGGCCTGGACCTGCGCCAGGGCCGGCCAATAGCCTGCCTGGCTAAGGCGGTAGTCCTGGCCAGCGGCGGCTGCCATAGCCTTTATCTGCATAACACCGGGGCTGACGGACTAACCGGCGATGGCCAGGCTATGGCTTACCGCGCCGGGGCGGAACTGCTGAATATGGAAATGACCCAGTTCATCCCGGTCACTGCCGTAGAATCGTCCCGGGCCCGGGACAGTCTGTTCCTCTTTCTGCTCGGTCCGCAAAATGCGCTGCGGGTCTGGCTGCTGAACAAGTACGGGGAACGCTTTATGGCGCGCTGGGACCCGCAGCGGATGGAGCATACCACGCGCGACCTGCTTTCGGCGGCCATTATGACCGAGATTCTGGAAGGCAGGGGTGGACCTGGCGGCGGGGTATACTACTCGCTGGCGCACCTGCCCCGGAACCTGGTGGCGGATTTTGCCCGCTGGGGCGCTAAACCCTTCCTCAAACCGAACTGGCACGCCCATGGCTCGGATTTTCACTCGGTGGCGGAAGAGCTCATGCAGGGTAAGGCTGTCGAGGTGGTGCCAGCGGCCCATTTCTTCATGGGCGGCCTGAAGGTAAACGAACAGTGCGAGACCACTCTCCCCGGCCTCTATGCCGCCGGTGAAGTTGTGGGCGGCGCACACGGGGCCAACCGCCTTTCCGGCACTGCCTTCTCCCAGATGCTGGTGCTGGGCAAGCGCGCCGGCCATGCCGCCGCGCGGCGGGCGCTAACGCTGAACACCCGGGCGGAGCCTGAACCACAGCAGGTAACCACGCTGGAAGAAAAGCTGCTTCACCCGCTGCAAGCCCGCGGCGACGTTAATCCCTACCAGGTGAAACGCAAGCTGCAGGAGATAGCATGGCACCGGGTCGGCGTGGTGCGGGAAGGGGCATCTTTGAAGACAACCCTTGATGATATAGCACAAATAAAGAAAACGGAGCTAGCCGGCATGGCCAGCCGCGCCAGAGATACCCGCTTCAACCTGGAGTGGCTGGAATGTCTCCAGGTGGAAAACATGCTCCTGGTGCTGGAGATGATAACCAGAAGCGCTCTCCTCCGCCAGGAGAGCCGCGGCGCTCATTACCGTAAAGACTTCACCGGGATGGACAACCGGCAATGGCTGGCTAACACTGTTGTCCGCAGGACCGCCGACGGCTTATCCGTGTCAGCGGAACCGGTATCGCTGCCCCTGGTCAAGCCGGCGAGTGAAAGAAATGAATAAAAGAAGCCTTACCATCAATATTCAACGCTTTGACCCGGTGGCGGAGGCAAAGCCCCGGACACAGAGCTACCGTATCCCCTTTTCCCCGGGTATGACGGTCAGCGATGCCCTTCATCTGGTAAACGAGATTTCCGGCGATGCCGTAGCCTATTTAGTGTCCTGCCGGCAGGGCATATGCGGCGGCTGCCTGGTCAAGGTTAACGGGCAGTCCAGACTGGCCTGCTGTACCCCCGTGGAGGACAACCTCACCGTGGGACCGGCCTTCCCCAACCTGGTTATTAAAGACCTGGTTACCAGCAAGGGCGCCGTGAAGACCATAATCAGAAGACCATAATCAAATAAGGAGGGTGGAACATGGCTCAAAAACTTAGCTCGGTATGGCTGAATGAGCTTACCTGGGAGGACGTAGCCGAATATCTCAAGCATGAAGACATCATTATCCTGCCTATAGGCAGCACTGAGCAGCACGGCCCGGCCGGCCCGCTCGGCCTGGACACTTACGTCGCCATCTCCCTGGCCGAGGACGTGGCCCGGAGTGCCGGGGTGCTGTGCACGCCGCCGGTCTGGTTTGGCGACTCCAGCCATCACCTGGGTTTCCCGGGTACCATCTCCCTGCGCCTGGAGACTGTCAGGGCGCTGGTTAAAGACATAGCGTCCAGCCTGGCCAAACACGGTTTCCGCAACATCCTCATTATCAACGGCCACAAGTCGGCTAACCTGCCCGCGCTGCTATCAGCCACTAAAGAGCTCCGCGAGTATGAGATGCCGGAAGTCTTCTTCGCAGTAATAGACCCGATGAAGATTTCCCGGGGTATCGCGGCTCAAACAAAAGAGGCTAAGGAGCACCACTGCGGCGAGCTGGAGATTTCAGAGGTATGGCACAAGTATCCCCATCTAATCAAGGCGGATAAGTTGACCAGAGAGGCTCCCGACCTGCACCGGCTTTTCTCCCCATTCTTCCTGGACGACCTCATGGGCAAAGGCGCCGGCGATACTATTGACATCCCCTGGACCAGTCAGGAACAGCGCGAGTTTGCTCCAACGGGCTCCCTCTCCGACTCTTCCCGGGCCTCCCCCCAGAAGGGACAGCGCTACCATGACTACATGGTGGCACGTATTGTGGAGTTCATCGAGTGGCGGCGCCAGCACCGCGGCCCCATTACCCGCCAGCCCTGACGGGCCACGGTGAACATGACTGGATTTATGTAAAGTGACCACGGACTCGGTCACTGACAGTCCTTCACTGTATCCAGCACGCTGAAGGCTGCCCGACTGGTAATGACTACTCAAGTGCGCACTACTAAATGCCAGCAGTCGTCTATTAGGCTCATCTTCACCAAATCCCAACCAAATCCCAACCAAATCTCTATTGAATCCTGGCGCGCATACAAGTAACTTGTTTATAGGTACCGTATGTGTGAGGGTTATAACACATAACAGCAGAAACTCAAGCTTCAAGATATCGCATTGAAAGGAAGGCTTTGAACCATTGTCTGCACTTGGTCACTTGGACAATGGGGAGCCAGTAGTGAAACCGACCCTTTCCGGGTCGGTTTTGTTTTTGCCCTTTGACTAAAGACGGCGCGTCCAGCGTGACTGGGGATGCCCCGTGCATCAGGCGTAATAGTCCAGGCGCGTTGTGGTAGAGTGTCAGAAAGGATAAAGATGAAAGGGAAACTGTGGTGTGCTCTGTTCGCGGCGATGCTGGCCATGAGCTTCAGTCGCATGCCGATGATGTCAGCGGAGGCCACTAGCCTTAATGTGCCGGAACAGTACCCAGTAATTCAGGCTGTCGTAACCTATACCCTCACGCTGCACGCAACTCCGTCAACCGCGGGCTCGATTGCGGCCAGTCCGTCGGGCAGTACCTACGACTCCGGGACCAATGTTACCCTGACGGCCAGTGCCAACCGGGGCTATCACTTCGTCCATTGGGAAGGTGACTTGAGCGGCAGCACTAACCCCACCACCATCGTTATGAACGGCAATAAAGACGTTACCGCCATCTTCGCCCAGGACCAGTATACCCTGGCAGTCAGCACCAACGGCCAGGGCACTGTCACCCGGACACCTGACCAACCCACCTACACCTACGGCACCCCGGTAAC
Organism: Chloroflexota bacterium; assembly: GCA_030690025.1. Classification (GTDB taxonomy): domain Bacteria; phylum Chloroflexota; class Dehalococcoidia; order Dehalococcoidales; family JAUYDJ01; genus JAUYDJ01. The sequence goes on from JAUYDJ010000117.1 coordinate 9,122, forward strand.
ACTCACCACGTCAGCCCCGGTTGGCTGGAGCTTTGAGCGCTGGAGCGGCGACCTTATCGGCAGTACCAACCCGACCACTATCCCGATTCATAGCAATATGGCCATTACCGCCAATTTCATTCAAGACCAGTACAAACTCACCATTAAGACCAATGGCCCGGGCTACGTTACTAAGAATCCTGACCAGACTACCTATACCTACGGCATCGTGGTAACACTCTCCGCTTCACCCGCCTTAGGCTTCGAATCGTGGAGCGGCGACCTCAGCGGCAGCGCCAATCCCGCTACCATCGTCATGAACGGCAATAAGACAGTTACCGCCACCTTCAATGAAGCCCGGTATACCCTGGCGGTAAGCACCACCGGCCAGGGTAGTGTCGCCCGGACCCCTGACCAGCCTACCTATCCCATTGGTACGGTAGTAACCCTCACCGCATCACCGGCTACCGGCTGGAGCTTTGACCGCTGGAGCGGTGACCTGAGCGGCAGCGCCAACCC
>JAUYDJ010000180.1 GCA_030690025.1 Chloroflexota bacterium
GCGGAAGGCGCGGCGTTGCACAGGTTACCGCCCAGGGTAGCCACGTTGCGTATGGCCACCGAGCCGAGCAGTCCGGCGGCCTGGCAGAGGACGGGATAGGTGTGGGTGAGCTCCTCTGATTTCTCAATGGCCCTGATGGGAGTCAGGGCGCCAATCTTAAGCCCCTGCTTCTTATCAAACTTGATGTAGTCGAAGCCGGGAATATAGGTGATATCGACCACGTATTCCGGGCTGCAGGCCTTGTTTCTAATTTGCACCATTAAATCGGTGCCGCCGGCGATAATCCGGGCGCGGCCATCGTACTTGGTCAGCAGTGAGATGGCCTCTTTGACCGTGGCTGGTTCCAGGTAGTTGAATCGCATTTTGCCCCCCTTATCCTTTTTTCTCTCTCAGAGCTTTGAGTATTTTTTCCGGCGTGATGGGCAGGTCTTTAATCCTTACCCCTATTGCATCATAGACGGCATTGGCAATCGCGGGAGCGATTGGGTTCAAAACCGGTTCGCCAACACCCTTAGCGCCAAACGGACTGCCCGGGTTGGGCTGCTCTACCCAGAGGCTGTGTATCCGCGGTGTTCCTTTAAACAGCGGAATTTTATAGTCGGTAAAAGAGGGATTGAGCATCCGGCCCGCCTTATCCCAGACATAGTCCTCGGTGAGGGCGTAGCCGATGCCCTGCATCACGCCGCCCTCTACCTGTCCTTCGCAGGACTTAGGGTTGAGGGCTTTGCCTACATTCAGGGCATACCAGAAATCATGGACGTCCACCTTGCCCGTCTCGGTGTCCACGGATACCTCAGCCATGGCCGTACCGAAGGTGTAGGAGAGGGAGTAGTTGCCGTAGGAGGTGACATCAGGGACGACCACGTAGTCGGGGACAATGTAGTCGCCGCGACCGGTAATAGGCACGCCGCCCTGCTTCTTGAGGACGGTGTCATAGGCTATTTCCTTGACGGTGGCCAGCTCTCTGGCAGACTGCTTATCGATAAACTTGCTGCCCTGTATGTCCAGGTCGGCAGCTTTTACCCCTAGTTTGAGGGCAGCGTGTCTTAAGAGCTGTTTGCGGGCGTCTCTGGCTGCCTTGAGCACAGCGTTGCCGCCGAGCACGGTGACCCTATCGGCGTAGGTGCCGTGACAGTAGGGCGAAGTGTCGGTATCGGCAAAGGGGTTCACCTCCACGTCCTCGATTTTCATGCCCAGCGCTTCAGCGGCAATCTGGGCGAAAACGGTGGTCATGCCCTGTCCCAGGTCGATTTCCCCCGAAATCACCTTAGCTTTGCCGTCCTGGTCGATATTGATGATAGCGGCCGAGCCGTCATAGAGCGGATGCACCGCCCGATGACCGGCTACGTGGACCTGGCAGGCGACACCGATGCCGCGGTTCGGCTCTTTCTTCTGCTGCTTTTGCTTCCAACCGGATTTCTCGGCGGCGAGTTTGATAGTCTTGTCCAGGCCGCAGCTCTTCAGGAGCCAGCCGTGGACGGTGGTATCTCCTTTGTGGACGCGGTTTTTCATTCTTATTTCCACGGGGTCAATGCCCAGCTTCTCGGCGGCCATGCTGACCATGGACTCCATGGCAAACTGCATCTGGGGATTGCCAAAACCGCGGAAGGAACCGCGGGGAATGGTGTTGGTGTAGACCAGGTCGGCGTGGAGCTTGATGTTGGGCAAACGGTATACGCAGTCGGGGCGGGTAGCCGACATCAGGACTATGTTCGGGCACAGCCCGGTATAGGCGCCTATATCGGCGGTTATGTTAGAGCTCTTGGCTACCATGGTGCCGTCTTGCTTGAATCCCATGCGCAGGTCGATGACTTCCGAGACTCGGGGACGGGCGGTGGCGAAGTCCTCTTCCCGCGTGTAGACAATCTTCACCGGCTTACCGGCCGATTTAGCCAGGAGGGCGCCGATGACAAAGTGGGTCAACAGCCACATCTTGCCGCCAAAGCCCCCGCCGATGTAGGGCTGGATTACCCTCACCCGGGTTTCCGGTATGCCCAGCGCCGTGGCTACCAGCCGCCGGGTAACCGTTACGCTCTGGGTACACCCCCAGACAGTGAGCTTCCCGGAGGTATCCCAACGGGCAATGCTAACCTGGGGCTCAATATAGGCGTGGTGGGCGGTCTGCGTGGTAAAACGCTCTTCCAGGATGAGGTCGGCGAGGCTGAAGGCGGCTTCACCTTCTCCCCGTACGAAATCAATCTGCCAGGGTATGTTGGGCCGGGCATCTTCCCGTTCCGGGTGCACCCGTGGCGCCCCGGTCTCTTTTGCCTTTTCGGCATTCAGCACCGGGGTCATCTCTTCATACTCGACTTCGATTAATTCCAGGGCTTCCTCGGCGATATCCGGGTCGGTGGCAGCCACCGCCGCTACCGCCTCGCCGGCATAGCGGGCATACGGGTGGGCCAGGGCAAGCTCATCAACCACGCGCGGCCCGAAGGGGAACTGGACGATATCATGGGCGCTGATGGCGGCCTTGACGCCGGGCAGCCGCCGCGCTTTTTCGCAATTAACCGCCAGAATCCGGGCAAACGGATACGGACTGGTCTTTATTTTGCCGGAGAGCATACCGGGCACCTGTATGTCACCGGTGTAGACGGCCTCGCCGGTCACCTTTTTCAGGCCATCGTTGCGGGGAATGCTCTTGCCGATGTATGTATACTCCGCCACTGGCTACCCCCCTGGCTGTGGTTTATTGGAATGATGCGGAGCCGCGCGACATATCTTATAGTTCAGATGATTACTGCTTTGCGTATTCTAAAGTCCAGCCTACCCGTTTGTCAAGAAAAGGCAGCATAAGTTACCGAAGATGGTATCGTTGCGTCAGAATTAGTGTCACTAAGCAAACCGCAATTCTCATTAACCTATTGACGTTGGCAACCTATCCCCCTAACCCCCTTCCCTTGTTTGGGAAGGGGGAGAATAAAAAAGAGAGGGGCGAAGCCCCTCTCTTAAAATCTCTTCCCGATGTTATCGGGATAAAGGGGGTGAGAGAGAAGCCAGATATGTTCATTGGTAGCGAGGATGAAAGTGTAGGCGTTCGGTAGCCGGAATTATGAGGCAATAAAGAGGGCTTCGGTAACAGTTTAATTTGACGCAATACGGGACGTCAGACTTTGGGGACGGTTTCGGTGAGGACGGGCAGGGGCTCATTGAACAGCGCATCCAGTTCTTCAGCTTCAATGGTTTCTTTTGAGATGAGCGTATGAGCAATTTGAATTAATTTTGCCTTGTTGTTGGTAAGGGTTTTCTTAGTCACGCTGTAGGCGTTTTCAATAAGCTGGGTAACTTCAGCATCAATTAAATCGGCTATTTTATCACCATAATCCTTTTGCTCCGAGATTTCACGTCCCAGGAATATCATCTCTTGCTTGTCGCCAAAAGTTCGCGGTCCCAGTTTATCACTCATGCCAAAGTCGGTAACCATCCGCCGCGCCAGGGCCGTGGCTTCCTTGATATCGTCGGCAGCGCCGGTTGATTTTTCGTTGAAAATCAATTCTTCAGCAAAACGGCCGCCAAGTAATACGGCTAATTCATCACTGTAATACGATTGAGTTTTGATGTATTTGTCTTCAGTTAATGGTTTGACATAACCGAGTGCCCGCCCGCGGGGTATGATGGAAATTTTGCGTGGCTGGTCGGCATTAGGCAGCATTCTGGCAACGAGGGCGTGTCCTGCCTCGTGATAAGCGATGATTTCCTTCTCTTTGCCGCTTATCCTGAGGCTTTTCCTTTCGAGACCGACAATCGCTTTATCTATGGACTCTTCAAGCTCTTTCATCTCAATGACTTTCTTGCCGCGGCGGGCGGCCAGAATAGCGGCCTCGTTGATGAGATTGGCTAGGTCGGCGCCGCTGAAGCCGGCCGTTTGCTTGGCGAGGACCTCCAGGTTGACGCCTTCGCTGAGTGGTTTGCCCTTGGAATGGACTTTGAGAATGGCAGTACGCCCGACGATATCCGGCCGGTCGATAACCACTCTGCGGTCGAAACGCCCGGGGCGGAGTAGAGCGGGGTCGAGGATATCCGGGCGGTTAGTGGCGGCCATGACAATCACGCCGACGTTGGTATCGAAACCATCCATCTCGGTCAGAATTTGGTTGAGGGTCTGCTCGCGTTCATCGTGGCTGCCGCCCAGTCCGGAACCGCGGTGGCGGCCGACGGCGTCAATCTCATCGATGAAGACAATGCACGGTGTGTTGCGCTTGGCCTGGTCAAAGAGGTCACGCACGCGGGAAGCGCCCACGCCGACAAACATTTCCACGAACTCACTGCCGCTGATAGAGAAGAAGGGTACTCCAGCCTCGCCGGCCACGGCTCGCGCCATTAGCGTTTTACCGGTGCCGGGCGGGCCGACCAGCAGCACGCCGCGGGGGATGCGGGCACCCAGGCTCTGGAACTTTTCCCGGAACTTGAGGAATTCAACCACTTCCTGAAGTTCCTGCTTGGCTTCTTCTACCCCGGCAACATCATTAAAGGTAACGGTGGGTGTGTTCGCCGAGAAGAGCCTGGCTCGGCTGCGGCCAAAGCTGAGTGCCTGGCTGTTGGCTCCCCGCGCCTGGCGGAACAGGAAATAGAGCAGCACGCCGAAGACCACGAGTGGCAGCAGGTTGACCAGCAGCCCGCTCCAGTTAAAGCCGCTGAAGCCTTTCACGGCAATGTCTACGCCGGTAAGGTTAAGGCCCTTAATATCGTAAATACTGGTGTTGGTCTCTTTGAAGGTCTTGAACTCTTTACCGTCAGTGGTGGTGAGGAGAATGGCGTCACCATCAATGACCACTTTCTGGATTTTGCCCTCTTGTGATAGCCTGATAGCCTGGCTTAGGTCGATTTCATTCGGCTTTTGCGAGGCCAGCAAGAAGTTGGAGAAGAAGGCAATGGCCGCAATCATTATGAGGATATAAATTAAGCTACTGAGCTTCCAGCCTGCTTTCATTTTTCACTCCAGGTATTCATCCCAATATAATTATAGCAGAAGTGGCGGTAAAATGGTAAGTTTGGGCGTAAGGGTTCTCTTTGCATCTGACTACTGGTTCTAGCAATTTCTTAATCTTGATGCATGACCTCTCCCCTTAATCCCCTCTCCTAAAGAGGAAAGGGGAAGAGATTTTGAGAGAGGGGGCGAAGCCACCCTCTCTCTTA
>JAUYDJ010000226.1 GCA_030690025.1 Chloroflexota bacterium
ACCTCCGGCGGGACGGTAAACGGCTCGGTATAGGGCCAGCCCAGGTTTTGTTTGGTCAGGCGTACTTCCTCCTCGCCCAGCGGCTCGCCGTGAACGGCGGCGGTGCCGGCTTTATTGGGGCTGCCGTAGCCGATGATGGTATGGCAGACGATGAGGCTGGGATGGGCCTGTGGGGTCTGTTGATTTTGACACATCCTGAGCGCCGAATCCACGCTCTTCATGTCCAGTCCGTCAATAGGGCCGACCACGTGCCAGCCGTAGGCCTGGAAACGCTGGGCCACGTTCTCGGCGAAGGCAATGCTGGTATTGCCCTCGATGGAGATATCATTATCATCATAGAGAAAAATCAATTTACCCAGGCGTAGTGTGCCCGCCAGCGACGCCGCCTCGGAGGAGACGCCCTCCTGCAGGTCGCCATCGGAGACGAGGGCATAGGTGTAATGGTTAAAAAGCTCGTGTCCCGGGCGGTTGTAGTGCGCGGCGAGCCACCTTTCGGCTATCGCCATGCCGACGGCGTTGCCGAAGCCCTGTCCCAGCGGCCCGGTGGTTGCCTCCACACCGGGAGTGCAGCCATATTCGGGATGGCCGGGGGTCCGGCTGCCCCACTGCCGGAACTGCTTGATATCATCCAGCGTCAGGTCGTAGCCAGTGAGATAGAGCAGGGCGTAAAGCAGCATGGAGGCATGGCCGCAAGACAACACAAAGCGGTCGCGGTCGGGCCATTTGGGGTCGGTGGGGTTATGCTTGAGGAAGCGGTCCCAGAGCACGTAAGCCATGACCGCCGCGCCCATGGGTGTGCCGGGGTGGCCTGATTTTGCCTTCTCCACGGCGTCCACCGCCAGCAGGCGGATGGTGTTGATGCAGAGTTCGTCAAGCGACTTATTCATAGCCTTTTACTCAATCTTAGTTGTCGGTGTCATTGCGAGCGAAGCGAAGCAATCTCGGATGGGTGGGGAATGAGATTGCTTCGTCGTCCCGATTTCATCGGGACTCCTCGCAATGACAACCATGATCGAACAGAACCATTCATAGCAATCCCTGGTCAGGCGTGTCATCTGCTTTTCACCGGTCTCAAGAAGGCGCGGGCGGGCGCACCGTCGCCACCCTCAATTTTCAGTGGCAGGCAGGCCAGGTCATAGCTGCCTGGGGCTACCCCCGATAGGTCAAGGCCCTCAATCAGCCAGACACCGCTGCCGAGCAGCGCCCGGTGCACGTAAGCGCCATCATGGTGGTAGCCGCCTACCGAAAGGTAGTCTATGCCCACGACCCTAAGGCGCCGTTTAGCCAGGAAGTCGGCAGCCTCCTTTGAGATGTAGACAAAGTCCTCGACAAAGTTATCAGTGCGCCAGACACGCCCCGAGTTTTGCGTTTTGAACAGGATACGCTCGCCGGCACGCAGCCGGTATCCGGCTAGCTCGCCGGGTTTGACGGTCTCCGCGTCCTTGATTTCAATTACCCGGGCCCGGCCCACTGTAATATCCGCCGGCATCCGGTCAATGCCCATTCCCTGACGCAGAAAGTGCACCGGGGCATCGATGTGGGTGCCGGTGTGCGAACCCAGGGAAATTTCGGACAGGGTATGGCTGTCCCCGCGCGCCACGTCTGTTACCCGTTTGATTATCACTGGCGGGTCGCCGGGCCAGTGTACCATGGCGTCACGCAGGGGAACGGAGACATCAATCCACCCGGCACCGGCTGGACGGTTCTGGTCCACCTTATTTTTTTGGACCACCAGCTTTCTCCCGTAGGCGGTCTCTTTCATATCGACCTCCTATTTTACCCTAATCATACCCGGTAAAGGAATCCTGCTTCATTTGCTCGCGCAGTATATCGAGCGCGGTCAGTTGCCCCTCCAGGGCAATCACCATGCGCGGCGGCCCCGAAAGGTAGAACAGCCTTTCCGTGTAGTCCGGGACAAGCTCCGCCACCATGTCCTTGTTGATGAAACCGGTCTTGCCCTTCCAGTCCGGCGGAAGGTCCGGTCCGGACAGGATGTGCTCTATCCGCAGCCGGGGATTAGCCGCCGCCATGCCGCCCAGTTCCTCGCGGAAAGCAATATCCTCCCAGCTGTTATTGCCGTAGAGCAGGACGACATCGAAGTCGAGCTTCTTATCGGTGATGTAGCGTAACATACTGCGCAGAGGGGTGATACCGATGCCGCCGCTCAGGAAAGCCAGCTTGCGCTTTTTGCGGGGGAGGGTAAAGCTGCCTTCCGGGCCGCGCAGGTGTGCCCAGTCTCCCGGCTTCATGACCGCCAGCGCCTGCGAGAAATCACTGGTGGTGATGCGCTTGGTGAACTCGATGTAGCCTTTCTCAGTGGGGGAGCTGGAGAAGGAAAAGTGGTGAATGGCTGCCTCTCCACGAATCTTGATGGTAATAAAGAAGAACTGCCCCGGCTGGTAGCGGACATGGCCGTTCTTAACGGGAAAGCGGAACGACTTTATATTCGGGGTGCGTTGAATGACTTCGGCGACGTTGGTGTCAAATTCAAACATAATATCCCTTCCTCAGCTTCAATTGATGAAGCTGAGCAGCCGGTGTTGACGACCTGGGTATAAGCCTATCTTGAAATATAAGGGCCGGCCGCTGGAAAGCATATCCGTAAACCT
>JAUYDJ010000265.1 GCA_030690025.1 Chloroflexota bacterium
CAGACTATTGACAATGATTTGCCAAAATTCTTCTTCTTGGGATACCATTCCTGTTTCCACCCAAACCGCTTTCCCACGAGGTAGGATTTTTCGTGCTAGTACGGTCTTACCTGATTTCGTATGACCAGTTACAACTACGAGTTTACAGAGATTCTTCGCGGCGTCTGCCAATTTAGCTTCCAACTGCAATGAGTCGCGAGGATTATATGTATAGAGGGGAAAACCTCCGGGGACGAATACATCTTGGTATTCAAGTATGTTGTTGTTCACAGGCATAGTATATACAAGTTATAATCGTTAATCAATTATCCTATGTGCACAGTCAGGCAGAATCAAATTTTAACCTAAGAGTTTCGTCTATCGTCCAACTCGCTCTCCCAAGTTTTGAAACCTATTCTGCCATTGCCTTCTCCCTCCTCTCTGTGCTATATTATAGCTGAATCTCAAATTAGGTTGACCGCTAGGGGTGCTCCGATGTTAATCGGGGCTGAGAGTCCTGATGTTATCGGGACAACCCTGGGAACCTGATCTCGGTAATTCGAGCGTAGGGAAGTGGTAATATCGCAGACCAGGGGTCAAGGAGTTACCGCCCGAACCTCTGGCCTTTTTGTTTTGGGGAGGCATCATATGACGCAACTGGAGCTGGCCAAGAAGGGGACTATCTCGCCGCAGATGCGGCAAGTGGCGCGCTGCGAAGGCGTGGAAGCGGAGTTTGTCCAGGAGGGCGTGGCCGCGGGCACCATTGTCATTCCGGCCAACGTTAATCACACTAACCTTGTCCCGGCGGGCATCGGTAAGGGGCTGCGCACTAAAATCAACGCTAATCTGGGCACGTCTTCCGCTTATGGCAATATCGATACCGAGCTCGAAAAGCTGGCGGCGGCGGTCAAGTACGGCGCGGACGCCGTCATGGACCTTTCCACCGGCGGGGATATCCCGGCCATCCGGCGGGCCATCATTGCCGCCAGCACGGCGTCCATCGGCACGGTGCCCATCTACCAGGCGGGGATTAAGGCGATAAATGAGTACGGCGCGATAGTTAAGATGTCGGTTGACGACCTGTTTGCCGCCATTGAGGAGCACGCCCGCGACGGCGTCGACTTCGCTACCGTGCACTGCGGCGTAACGCAGCAGGTGATTGCCCGACTCAAGCAGCAGGGCCGCGTCGTCGACGTGGTATCCCGCGGCGGCGCCTTCCTCATTGCCTGGATGCTTTACAACGAGCGCGAAAACCCGCTCTACGAATACTATGACCGCTTGCTCGAAATCGCCCGCGAGTTTGACGTAACCTTGAGCCTGGGGGATGGACTCCGTCCCGGCTGCCTGGCCGATGCCACCGACCGCGCCCAGGTGGAGGAGCTGCTCACCCTGGGCGAGTTGGTGCAGCGCGCGCAGCAGGCCGGGGTGCAGGTGATGGTGGAGGGGCCGGGACACGTGCCCCTGAATGAAATCGAGACCAATGTTCGCCTGCAGAAGGCCGTTTGCAAGGGGGCGCCGTTCTACGTGCTCGGGCCGCTGGTCACCGATGTAGGGGCCGGCTACGACCATATTACCGGGGCGATTGGCGGAGCCATTGCCGCCGCTGCCGGCGCCGACTTCCTCTGCTACGTGACGCCATCCGAGCACCTGTCGCTGCCGGATACGGAGGACGTCAAGCAGGGGGTTATCGCCTCGCGCATTGCCGCCCATGCCGCCGATATCGTCAAGGGGGTAAAAGGAGCGGCGCAGTGGGATAGGAAAATGTCGGAAGCGCGCAAGCGGCTCGACTGGGAGGAGCAGGCCCGGCTTTGCCTCGACCCGGAGCATGCCCGGGCGATGCATGCCCGCCATAAGACGGCCGGGTCGGCGTGCAGCATGTGCGGCGATTTCTGCGCCATGGACCTGGTGGCCAAGCACCTGGGCGTATCATCACCCAAGTGCTAACAGCTTCACTGTCATTGCGAGTCCCGATGAAATTGGGACGCGGCAATCTCTATAATCATCTTAGGGATTGCTTCGCTTCGCTCGCAATGACACGCAACTAGACTGACAGGTTGAAAAACATGAGCGCGTTTTGCGTGGTGGCCTCGGCGACCTGCGTTTCGCTCATCTCTTTTAGCTTAGCCGCGCCCTTGAGCGACCGTGCTACGTCGGCGGGACGGGCGGCAAACTCAAACTCCGTCCCGCGCTGATACCTCACCGGCGAGTCGGTCTCCAGCAGCAGCCGGTCCAGCGGTGCTTCTTTGATGGCCCGCTTATGCTCCTCGTGATACTCCACGGCCGGGGTAGCGGAAATGTAATAGCCCTGCGCGATTATCCCCCGCAGCACGCTCGAAGTCCCGGTATACCAGTGAAAGACCACTTTCTCCATCTGCACGGCGACAACGGCGTCCAGCGCGTCCTGCCAGGCATAGCGGGAATGGATGAGCGCCGGCTTGCCATGTTGCTTAGCTATTCTCAGCACTGCGGACAACGCCCGCTTCTGCAGGTCTTTATCGGCGACGGCCCTGACCCGCTTATCATAGTCCAGCCCGATTTCACCCACGCCGATGGCTTTAGTGATGTTATTCTCAATGAATTCCAGGTTGCGGTCGAGCTCCGCGCTTTTCAGGTTCCAGGGGTGCAGCCCTAGAGCCGGATAGATAAAGCCCGGGTGTGTCTGGCCTAAGTAAAGCACCTGCCGGTTCGATTCATAATCGGAGCCGACGGCAATTACCGCTATCACGCCGGCCGATTTAGCGGCGGCGATGGCCTGGTCGAGGTCGGTTATCTCTTCCAGGTGGGCGTGGGTGTCAATCAGTCGGTACACGCTTTACCTCCGTCAGAAAGAAAAGACCGCCGCTTTCATTATTTCGAAACGGCTGTGCTCCAGCACCGCCTGGTTGGCGTGTCTCACTTCGAGCACCCTCCCCGAGATTTTGTCGGCCTGCCCCTGCAGGTATTTGCACTCGTCGAGGAGCGGCTTGCGGATGAGCCGGTTCCCGCCGAAGAAGATATAGTCGAGGCGGTGCGTGCGCAGTATCTCCTCGGTGCGGTTGGCCACTCTTTTCAGAAAGGCCTTCTTCTGCTCCTCGGTGCGGCGGGCAAACCGCTTCTGGCTGCTGCCGCCCTGCTTCTGTTTCTGGTGGATATAGCCGGTGCCCACTTTTGATGCAACCAACCGGTCGCCATTGAAAACCCCGATGCCGTACGAGCCCCAGGCCACCAGCACCACGCCGATGACATGTTTACGCTCCCAGATTTCAAAGAGGGGCGCGGTATCAAGCTCGCCGATTACCACGGCGTTACTGGGGACGGGGAACGGGGGCAGCACGATATACCTGCTTCCCGGCCCATCCCAGAATATGGCAGCGCCGGTGCGGTACTTTTCGGCCTCACGGGTAACGGTTTCGGTCTTGACTGACTCTTTTATTTCGTTGAAATTGGCAGCCGGGGTAGCCAGCAGCGTGTCCATGCGTGTGGGGAAAGCAGCCGCGTCGGCATAAACAGTAGCGAAGTCACTGGCGCGGGCGCTTAGCTCCGCGAGCAGGTTTTGCAGGCTCAGTTTGGTGAGAAGCTGTTTTTCCATGTTAACTCTGTAAACAGACTATCAGCTAAGGGAAGTTATTTCAAGATTTGCCTGGGTTCGATAACAACCTATCCCCCGGTATAGGTTGCTGCCACCTCGCCAGTTCTGGAATGGTGGCGTTGACTGGCAGGCCAATTTCGCCAGCGGCATACCTTTGAGCCTGAACATAAAGTCGGCAGCCGCCGATGCCGCGCTTGATTTGAGCCAGCTGACAGTAACCGACCTCCAGCTTGACCTGAACGCGGGTAATTGTACCCTGATAACGCCGACTTCAGCCGGCGCGACCAACGTCACCCTGAAGGCAAATGTGGCCAACGTGACGGTGGATATTCCCGGCGGCGTAGCCGCCAAAATCCGGGCTAAGACCAGTTTAGCCGCGTTCGATGTGGATGCCAGCCGCTTCCCCAGGCAGGGTGATTACTATGTTTCCGCCAACTATGACACCGCCGCCAACCGGGTGCTCCTGGACATTGAAAGTAACGTGGGCCGGGTGGCGGTGAAATGACGCCCTCGCCTAGACTTCAATCTTAACGGAGTCTCCCTCCAGCTTGACCGGATAGTTGGGAAGGGGTCGTGGCGACTTGAACAGTTTGGCCAGCGTCAGCTGAAATCCGGCCCAATCGGTCCAGCGTATCACGTGCCCATCAGCGAGGTCGAACTGTGAGCCATGGCGGGGGCAGGTGACCACAGTCCCCGTCAGCTTACCCTGTGACAGGTTGCCGCCCATATGCGGGCAGCGGTTATTAGCGGCATAATACCTGTCGCCAACCCGGGCTAAGAGGATTTCTCTCCCCTCAACCTTGACCGACTTCATGGCCCCGTCTTTCAGTTCGTCCGTC
>JAUYDJ010000027.1 GCA_030690025.1 Chloroflexota bacterium
GGCAAGTTCGCCGAGGCGCTGGCCGTAGTCAGGGAAAAGATACCCTTCCCCTCCGCCTGCGGTTTTATCTGCGCCCACCCCTGTGAGGACAAGTGTAACCGCGGTAAAATAGATGAGCCGATTGCCATCCGTGTCCTGAAGCGCTTTGCCTGGGAGCATGACACCGGCATCTGGCGGGCTAACTCGAAGATTGCGCTGCCGACCGGCAAGCGTGTAGCCGTTATTGGCGCCGGACCGGCCGGGCTTACCGTCGCCTATTATTTGGCCAAGCGGGGTCACAAGGTGACCATCTTTGAAACCCTGCCTGAGCCGGGCGGCATGATGCGCTACGGTATTCCGGAGTACCGCCTGCCCAAGGCCATTCTTCGCGCCGAGATTAAAGAGATAGAGAACGTTGGCGTTGAGATAAAGACCAACACCCCGGTGTCTTCACTGGACAATCTCTTCGCCGAGGGCTATAATGCTATCTTTGTCGGTGCCGGGGCACAGCAGCCTACCGGCATCGGCGTGGAGGGTGAGGACAACCCGCGGGTGATGGGCGGCGTCACCTTCCTGAGAGAAGCCAACATGGGCAAGCGGGTCGCCGTGGGCAATCGCGTGGCGGTTATCGGCGGGGGCAACACGGCCATGGACTCGGCGCGGACGGCACGACGCCTGGGGGCTAAAGAGGTCACCATTGTTTACCGCCGCACCCGTGCCGAAATGCCGGCCAGTCCTGAAGAGATTGAGGAAGCCCTCCACGAGGGGATTAAGATATACTTCCTGGCCGCGCCGTCGCGGGTAATCAAGCAGGACGGGGCGGTGCAGCTGGAGTGCGTTAAGATGAAACTCGGCGCGCCGGATGCCAGCGGGCGGCGGCGGCCCGAGCCAATCAAGGGCAGCGAGTTCACCATGACCTATGATACTATCATCGCCGCCATCGGCCAGCGGGTTGATATTCCGGCCACATTCGGTATCGCCATGGCCAAGGGCAATGTCATCCAGGTCAACAAGACTAACCTGGCTACCGATAAAGTCGGTGTTTACGCCGGCGGCGATGCCGTGACCGGGCCGGCAACTGTAATCGAGGCTATTGCCGCCGGCCGTCGGGCGGCTACCGCCATCGACCAGTTCCTGGGCGGCACCGGCGTGATTGATGAAAAGCTGGCGCCGGAAATTGACGTGCTGCCCCGGGCGGGCGCGCCCCTGGAAGCCTTCCGACCGGAAATCCCCTCTATTCCAAAAGAAAAACGGGTAAGCACTTTTGAGGGGGTCGAGCTGAGCCTGGAGGAAAAGCTGGCCGTCGCCGAGGCCAAACGCTGCCTGCGCTGCGACCTCGCTTACCCGCCGACCCAGTGGCAGCTTGATGCCCGCAAGTGCATCTTCTGCGGCTTATGCGTGGAATCATGCCCCTTTGATGCCCTGTTCATGGGCTACACCTACGAGCGGGGCAGCTACCGCAATAAGGACCTGGTGCTGCAAAAAGAGGATCTGCTCTACGAGGAGAAGGTAAAGCCCAGCGGCTACGCTCATGCCGAAATCGAGGCTACTCTACCGAAGCAGACTCTGCTGATAGAAAGGGATAAGAAGCGGTAATGGGACTGTCCATCGCCTTCTGGTTGCTGGCCATAGTGGCTGTTGCCGCCGCGCTGGCGGTGGTAATCCTGCGCGATGTCTTCCGGGCATCGCTGGCTTTGATTCTCTGTTTCCTGGTGGTGGCGGGAATCTATGTTACCCTCAGCGCCGACTTTCTGGCCGCCGTCCAGGTGCTGATTTACGTCGGCGCGGTGTCAGTGCTAATCATTCTGGCCATCATGCTGACCAGGGACGTGCAGCGCGGCAACCTGTCCAACAGGCTGCATATCCCGGTGCTGGTGGTATCGGTGCTGATGCTGGGGGTGGTGGGATTTGCCGCTATTAAGACGCCCTGGCAGATATCAACTGCTGCGCCGCTGGCGCCGACCACCGCCGCGCTGGCGGGACGTCTCTTTGGTCAGGACGGTTTTATCCTGGCGGTGGATATCGCTGCCGTCCTTTTGCTGGCGGCTATCGTGGGGGCTATTGTCCTGGTGCGGGAGAAAGACAAATGACGGTTGGACTGACGCATTACCTGTTACTATCGGCGGTGCTGTTCAGTATCGGCCTGTACGGGGCGTTGGCCAAGCGTAACGCCATCATCATCCTGATGTGCATCGAGATAATGCTCGTCGGCGTCAGCATCGCCCTGGTGGCTTTTTCCCGCTATGTAACGCCCCAGCTGCTGACCGGGCAGGTCTTTGTCATCTTTATCCTGGTGGTGGCCGCCGCTGAGGCAGCGGTGGGGTTAGCTATCATCATGGCTATCTACCGGAACTATGATACTATCGACGCTACTAAAATCGATTTGATGAAGTGGTAGGTTTAAGGAAACGATGATACCATACCAGTCTGTCTGGCTTATTTTCTTATTACCGTTGTTTTCTTTTTTGCTCATCGCTTTATTTGTCCGGCCTTTCGCTAATAACAAACCAAAGGTCGGCGGCTATATCACGATTGCGGCTATCGGCAGCTCCTTCGCCCTTTCGGTCTGGACGCTGCTATCGGTGATGGCGGCGCCGGAGCACGTGCTGTCTGTCCCCGCCATCGACTGGATGATTATCGAGGGCGGGGTCACTATCCGCCTCGGCCTCCTCGTCGACTCGCTCACCGCTGTCATGTTGATGGTAGTCACCACCGTCAGCCTGCTGGTGCAGATTTACTCGCAGGGCTACATGCACGGCGACCCCGGCTATCACCGCTATTTCGCCTTCATGTCGCTGTTTACCGCCTCGATGCTGGGCCTGGTGCTGGCCAGCAACCTGCTCTTGATGTTCGTCTTCTGGGAGCTGGTCGGCCTGTGCTCTTACCTGCTCATCGGTTTCTGGTTCCACCGTCCGGCGGCGGCTAATGCGGCCAAGAAGGCCTTTATTGTTACCCGTCTGGGTGACTTCGGCTTCCTGGCCGCCATATTAACGCTGTATGTCAGCACCAGTACCTTTGATATCGTCGAGCTGGAGCATCTGGCCGTGACCGGCGCCCTGGCCGGCACCACGCTCACCTGGGCGGCCATTGGCATTTTCTCCGGCGCGGCGGGCAAGTCAGCCCAGTTCCCGCTCCACGTCTGGCTGCCCGACGCCATGGAGGGCCCCACGCCGGTCAGCGCCCTCATCCATGCGGCTACGATGGTCGCCGCCGGCGTTTTCCTGGTGGCGCGCACCTACCCGCTTTTTGAGCACTCGGCGACGGCGCTCACGACCGTGGCCGCCATCGGCGGTTTTACCGCTATCTTTGCCGCCAGCATGGGCCTGGTGATGAACGATATCAAGCGGGTGGTGGCTTACTCCACCATCAGCCAGCTGGGCTACATGATGCTGGGGTTGGGCACGGGCGGTGTGGCGGTGGGCATTTTTCACCTGTTTAACCATGCCTTCTTCAAGGCGCTGCTCTTCCTGGGCGCGGGCAGCGTCAATCACGCCACCGGCACCTTCGATATGCGCCTGATGGGCGGGCTGCGCAAGGCCATGCCCTGGACGTTTGCCACCTTTACCATCGCCGCGCTGAGTCTCGCTGGAATCTGGCCGCTTGCCGGTTTCTGGAGCAAGGACGAGATACTGGCCACCGCATGGGACGAGCAGCGCGTGCTGTTTGTCCTGGCTTTCATAACGGTATTCATGACGGCTTTCTACATCTTCCGCGTGGCGTTCCTCACCTTTGGCGGCCAGTACCGCGGCGGCAGCAGGGAGGCCCATTCCCACGGTCCCCCGCACGAGTCGCCGCCGGTAATGGTCGTGCCGCTGGTGGTGCTGTCTGTCCTGGCTGTGGTCTCCGGCTGGCTTAACGTTAGCGGCGGCTTCAGCCAGTTCCTGGAACCCTTGAAACATGGTGAGACACAGGGCTTTGTCGAAGGTTTCTTCGGAATCCTGACCCACCCGCTGCCCCTGCTGGCGCTGCTGATGGCGGCGCTGGGCATATTCCTGGCCTACGCCATCTACAGCAAGAAATGGTTATCCGCGGAGCGCATGGGCAAACTGTTTGCGCCGCT
>JAUYDJ010000139.1 GCA_030690025.1 Chloroflexota bacterium
GGCGCAACGCTGCTGCCGATAGCACCGATAACGAGACTGGCCAGGCTCAACAAGATGAACAGCAGGACCGGGAGAGCCCAACGTATATGGCGCTTGAGCACTAGCCTTTCTCCTTGTTCCGCTTATTCCCCATCAGGGGTAGCAGCATCCGGTAAACGCCATAGAGAGCGACCACTATGCCTACTAGCAACCCCACAATCACCAGGATAGGCCGGGTATTGAACCTGCTGTCCAGCCAGAGGCCGAGCACCACCCCCAGCAGGATTGACCCGCCGATGAAAAACCCGACACCGGTCAGCCTCAGCGCCGCTTCCCACCGGCTCATGCCCACCTCAATGCATTAATCGTGAGCACTGGTAGACCTCCACACCCTGAAAGAACATGGCCGAACAGGCTTTTGTTCCCCAGCATGAAATAGCTCTAGAAGTATTACTTTCTAGAGCCTTGTTGCGACTCACATTCTAAAATAAACCCACATATTTTAACTCTCGTTGAGTAGTTCCGTCAAATCACCACCAAAGTCTTTCAGTGCGTTATGCATGTCAAGCACATCGTCAGCCGTTACTACGGCGTCCTTAAATTTGCGTGGTTCGCGCTCGGTAAGGTCGGTAACCAGCTTGGGCAGGCTGTCTTCCTTTACTACCGCCGTCACCAGGGAGTGAGCGTGGCAGGCCGGGCACTGCGCTCGCAAATACCACGTATCCTGCCGGTGGCCAAGAATACTGACATTACCTGCCTCGTAGCGCCGCCCGCACACACTGCACTTTATTGAAGCTAACAGCTTCTTGATGAGGCCCTCTTCCAACGCCTGACTCCACGCTAAGATTTACGCTTGTCAAAGTCGTCCATGTCAAGGGTGTTAATGAAGTCGTAGAAGGCGGACATCCGCTTCATCTCTTCTTCGCTTATCTTCTTACCCTTACCGCCTTCGCCCCCTTCGCCCTTCTCCACAATGGGCTTGCCGGTCTCTTTATCCAGCAGAATACCGGCTTTGTCCAGGACGGCATCCTCCACGTAGATGGGCGCCTCGGTCCTTACCGCCAGCGCCAGCGCATCACTGGGGCGAGAGTCCACCTCGATTTGCTTGCCATCTACCGAGAGGATAATCTTGGCATAAAACGTATCGCTTTTGAGGTCGCTTACGATAATAGAATGTAGACTGGCCCCGAGGGCGTCAATCACCGACCGCAGCAGGTCGTGGGTTAAAGGCCGGGGGACATTTACCCCCTGCAGTTTTACGGCAATAGCATCCGCCTCGGCCGGGCCAATCCATATTGGCAAATAGCGCTCCGCCTCTTTCTCTTTGAGAATCACCACACGCTGGTAATTCATCAAACTGACCCTGATGCTGTCAATTGTCATCTCAATCATGCCCGGACCTCCCCCGCGCTAAACCAGCGTATTAAAATTCTACCCCATATAACCACCTCTGTCAAACCAGTTTACCCCGGATTTCGTTCATTTCGGCTGCTTTCTTTACCCTGTCATTGCGAGCCCCGATTGAATCGGGGCTCGCAATCTCAGACTCTGATTCATAGGGATTGCTTCGCTACGCTCGCAATGACACAGCAAATGTGAATAATACCCGCGCATAAAACACCTGACAAACCAAAGCTCGGTTATGGTATAATAGTTTCGCAAATTAGTAGACGGAAAGGGGGGAATTCCACCTCAACCGAGGAGGAGTCAATCTTATGAGCGAACGTCAAAAGGTAATTGTCTGGTTTGATGAGGTTACCCGGAAAGATGTGCCCACCGTTGGCGGCAAGGGAGCCAACCTGGGTGAAATGACCCACGCCAAGATACCCGTCCCACCCGGCTTTATTGTCACCGCCAACGCTTACTTCGACTTTCTTAAACAGGCCAAACTCCTTGACAAAATTCGTGAGCTATTGAAACCACTCGACCCCAATGACAGCCGGCAGCTCCAGCAGATTGCCGCCAGTGTCAAGCAGCTAATATCAGATGCCAGGATGCCGCCCGAGCTAGCCACCCAGATTAAAGAAGCCTATAACAAAATGGGCGGCGGCTTGGTTGCCGTCCGCTCTTCGGCCACTGCCGAAGACCTGCCCGAAGCCTCCTTCGCCGGCCAGCAGCGCACCTTCCTCAACGTCCGCGGTGACGATGAGGTAGTCCTGGCAGTCCAGGGCTGCTGGGCTTCACTCTTTGAAGCCAGAGCTATTTTCTACCGCGTCCAGCAGGGCTTCGACCACTTCAAAGTGGGCATTGCCGTCCCGGTACAGAAAATGGTCCAGTCTGAAGCCTCCGGTGTCATGTTCACCCTGGAGCCGGTCACCAGCGACCGCAGCAAGATTATTATCGAAGCGGTCTTCGGACTGGGCGAGGCCATTGTCGGCGGTGAGGTCACTCCCGACCTCTACATTGTTGATAAAGACGGGATGAAAATCAGCACCAAGAAAATCGGCACGCAGGACTGGAAGCTCATCAGAAACCCCGCCAGCGGTGATAAGGAAACCAATATCCAGGTACCCCTCCCACCCGCCGAGCAGACCCGGCAAAAAATTACCGATAAAGAGATAATCGAGATTGCCCGCCTGGGCAAGCTAATCGAAGACCACTACCAGTTCCCCCAGGATATTGAGTGGGCCAAGGAAGACAACAAACTATTCATTGTCCAGACCCGCCCGGTAACCACTATTAAAGAAGCCTCCGCTGAAGTTGCCCCGGAAATTAAAGCACCGGTTCTGCTTACCGGTGCTTCCGCCAGCCCGGGTATGGCATCAGGACTGGTCAAGATAGTACGTGACCCCTCGGAAATAGACAAGGTAAAGGCCGGAGATGTGCTGGTTGCCGAAATGACCACCCCGGACTTTGTTCCGGCCATGAAACGGGCGGTAGGCATTGTGACCGACCGCGGCGGGCGGACTTCGCACGCCGCTATTGTCAGCCGTGAGTTGGGTATCCCCTGCGTGGTTGGTACCGGGGAGGCTACCACTACCCTGACTAATGGCCAGGTAATCACCGTGGACGGCTCACGCGGCAAAGTCTATAAGGGAAAAGTGGCCCGGGAAAAGCTGGCCGTGGTCGCCGATATCCTCAAGGAGCAGATTAAGACCAAGACCAGAGTTTATGTAAATCTCGCTCAGCCGGAGCTTGCCGATAAAGTAGCTGCCCACAACGTGGACGGCGTGGGCCTGCTTCGGGCCGAGTTCATCATCGGGCAGATTGGCGAGCACCCCGCCTACATGCTTAAAGCGGGACGGGGCAAAGAGTTCACCGTTAAACTTGCTGACGGCATCAGCCTCTTTGCCAAAGCCTTCAGCCCGCGCCCGGTAGTCTACCGGACTAGCGATTTCAAGACTAACGAGTACCGCGAGTTGAAAGGCGGCCAGGAATATGAGCCCGAGGAAGAGAACCCCATGCTCGGCTGGCGTGGCGCTTCCCGCTATGTTACCGAGGTTGACGTTTTCAAGCTGGAACTTGCCGCCATAAAGAAGGTAAGACAGAACTATAAGAACCTATGGGTAATGATTCCCTTCGTCAGGACGGTCAACGAACTGAAGCGTACCAAGGAAATCATGGAAGCCGAGGGACTGGTACGCACCCCCGACTTCAAGCTCTGGATGATGGTAGAAGTGCCGTCCAATATCATTCTCATGGAAAAGTTCATCCAGGTAGGCATTGACGGCATCTCCATCGGCTCCAACGACCTTACCCAGCTTACCCTCGGCGTTGACCGGGACAGCGAAAAGCTGCGGGAGACCTTTGACGAGCGTGATGAAGCCGTGCTTGCCTCTCTGGAAAGGGCAGTCAAGATAGCCAAGAGTATGGGCATCACCTCCTCGATTTGCGGGCAGGCACCATCCGTTTACCCCGAGCTTACCGAGAAGCTAGTGGAGTGGGGTATCACCTCGGTCTCCATCAGCCCGGATATGATTGGTACCACCCGGGAAATTATCGCCAAGGCGGAAAAGAGGTCGGGAATCAAGCCCTGATGATTGGTCGGCTCAAAATACGCCAGACCACCGAAGAAAGAGAAGAAAGCCTCTCGCCCTACGCCGTAAAAAGCAGACTGTCACGGGGCAGGCGCAACTACGAAGAGCCCTGCCCCATACGTACCGCTTTTCAGCGCGACCGAGACCGCATCATTCACTGCAAGGCATTTCGCCGCCTCAAGCATAAGACGCAGGTCTTCATTGCCCCGCTGGGTGACCACTATGTTACCCGCCTTACCCACACCCTGGAAGTCGCTCAAATCGCGCGGACTATTGCCCGTGCCCTCAACCTCAATGAAGACCTCACCGAGGCTATTGCCCTGGGCCACGACCTGGGGCACACCCCTTTCGGGCATGTGGGCGAGGAAGTCCTGAATGAGGTCTATCCCCGCGGGTTTCGGCATAACGAGCAAAGCCTGCGCATCGTCGACCTCCTGGAGAAGGACGGCCGCGGGCTTAACCTCACCTCGGAGGTGAGGGACGGTATCCTCAACCACTCCAAGCCCAGAGCCGATATTCTGGGTGAGGGCTCCGGCAACCCGAACACCCTGGAAGGCCAGGTCTGCCAGATTGCCGATGCCATCGCCTACATAAACCACGATATCGGTGACGCCGTCCGGGCCGGGGTAATTACCGAAGGTGACCTGCCGCTGGGACCAATTTGCATACTGGGACGCCTCCACTCGCAACGCATCAACACCATGGTCAGCGACGTTATCGAGTCGTCCTGGGCAGCCTCCGGTAAAGTCGCCACCGGCATCGAGCCGCCACCCATAGGCATGAGCCCGCCCATTCTTGAGGCCACCAACTGTCTGCGTGACTTTCTCTTTGAGCGGGTGTATAATGAGCGCCTGGCCCAGGAAGAGACCGGGCGAGCGAGAGAGGTGGTGCGCGCTTTATACCGTTATTTCACCGAACATGCCGATAAGATGCCGCTGGAATATAGCTTCTACAGCGATGACACGGAAAGGCGGGTGGTCGACTACATTGCTGGCATGACCGACCAGTATGCCCTCAGGATGGCGGAGGAGCTATCGCTGATTAAGCGACCGGAAAACACCGTTTGCTGAATAGCCCCCTGCTTCCGCTCGATTCCTTCTTTTCCTGCAGAGACAGCAAACAAATTCGTTGAAAGAATCAAAGGTATTATTTGCATTTGGTTGCTGTGTCATTGCGAGCGCAGCGAAGCAATCCCGATAAATCAAAGTTTGAGATTGCTTCGAGGGCGTCCGCCCTCTCGCAATGACAGATTTAAGATAGCAACAACCAAAACCGAAGAGAACCAAATAAAAAATATCTTGCTTCTTTTCGCCAAATGCCTTAAAATACGTTACTTTCTGGTGAGAAAACCAGTTATTACTATGGGAGAGTCACCTAAGCCCGGAATATGACCGCCATTGATGAAGTAAAGCAGCGGATTGACATTGTCGAGGTCGTCGGCGAATATACCGCTTTGACCAAAGCCGGCCGGACCTTTAGAGGACTGTGCCCGTTTCACAGTGAAAAGCACGGCTCTTTCTTTGTCTACCCTGACCAGCAGTCCTGGCACTGCTTCGGCGCCTGCAGCACCGGCGGTGACGTCTTCTCCTTTATCATGAAAAAGCAGGGGTTAAGCTTTGGTGAGGCGCTGCGCCTCCTCGCCGACAAAGCCGGCGTAGTCCTGCCCACTAAAGCCGAGCCGGAAGCCGGCGCGGGTAAGAAAGACAAGCTCTACCAGATTAACCAGGCCGCCGCCGGGTATTTCCACGATTTGCTCAACTCAGCCGCCGGACAAAAGACGCGTGAGTATATTACCGGCCGGGGCCTGACCGTTAAATCGGTCACCGACTTTCAGATGGGCTTCAGCTTGCCTGGCTGGGAAGGGCTGAAGCAGCACCTGCAGGAGCGCGGCTACACCGAGAGCGAGCTGCTTGAAGCTGGCTTGGTTGTAGAAGCAGGAGAAGGAGGCGCTACTCATGACCGCTTCCGCAACCGGTTGATGTTCCCCATCTGTGACGACCGGGGCCATATCATCGGTTTTGGAGCTAGAGCCCTTGATAATTCGCCCGCCAAGTATATTAACTCCCCTCTGACCCCCATTTTTGACAAGAGCAACACGCTCTACGGCCTGAACCTGGCCGACAGCGCCATCCGCCAGCGCGACCTGGCCGTCATTGTGGAAGGCTACCTGGACGTTATCATCGCCCACCAGTACGGCTTCAGCAATGTGGTGGCTTCCATGGGCACCGCCATAAGCGATAAACACATTAACGCCCTGAAGAGAATGACCAAAAACCTGGTTTTAGCCCTTGACTCCGACACCGCCGGCGAGGAGGCCATGCTCCGCTGCGTGGGCTATGAAAACGCCCTCGACTCCGAAATAAAGGTGGTTATCCTGCCGGAGGGTCGTGACCCCGATGAAGTCATTAAAGATGACACCAAACAGTGGGAGCAGCTGCTGGCACAGGCCCTGCCTGTCATTGATTTTACCTTCGACATGGTGACTGCCAAGCTGGATCTGACTCGCAGGAAAGACCAGTCACTTGCCGTAGAAAAACTCCTGCCCATCGTTATTGAAGTCAAAGACCCTATACGCAGACAGCATTACATGAACGAACTACACCTGCGGACCGGAATTGACCAGCGTATTCTGGAAGAAACAGTGGGCAAAATGAAGGCTAGACGTCGTGCCAAAGAGACCAGGCCGGAGACGACCACTGGCGGTGGTGGCGGCGGTGACCAAGTGCTGCGCCACCTGCTGACCAACCCGGTGGAGGGCTACTGCCTCTCGCTGCTGCTCCAGCACCCGGAGCTTAAAGATCGGTGCCAGGAGCTTAAACCCGAATATTTTGCCGGTACGCAGAACCGGGAAATTCTTATTGCTTATTTGAAAGCTAAAGATGTAAAATCAATGAGGGAAGAACTGGACAGCTCTTTGCGCGATTACGTTGATTCCCTGCTCAGCAGACAACTATCCGCTGCCCAAATCGAGCCAAAGTTCGCCGAGTGCGTCCTGCGGCTGCGAGAGGCATTCCTGAGAAGCGTGGAAAGCAGGAAGGCGGAGGTATTGGCCTCCGCCGCCGAATCAGGTGGCGCCACCGCGGAGTTGGCCGCGCTCGAAGAGCACGGGATTAGCACCAGCGTCCAGCTGAACGAGGTATTCTGCCAGAAGAACCCCCGCCGGTCAGGGGCAAAGGGATTGAAGAAATGAAGATAGAAAACACCGACAACCTTACCGACTTTGTGCCGCCTCAGGATACTGAAGAGGAAGAGGAGCGGCCTCCTGAGAAAGAGCTGGAGGCTGAGGAGCTGGAAGCCCCGCTAGCCGCCGAGCTGGAAGCGCCGCTCGAGATGGAGGACCAGGAGGTCGTTGACGACCCGGTCCACATGTACCTCCATGAGATTGGCAAGGTGCGCCTGCTTACCGCCGAAGACGAAAAAGTCCTGGCCAAGAAGATGGAGCACGGCAAGCGCGCCAGCGATATCAAACATGCGCTCCTGCAGAAATATGGCCGGACGCCTTCCGCCGTTGAAGTCATCCTGGCTATGCTCAAAGAGGTGGGGCAGGCCGCCGATGTTATCCGCGCCTTGCGCCATCAGCTTGATTTACCGGCTATCGATAGCTTCAAAGAAGCCATCGCCGACCCCAAGTTTCGAGGTAGTATCAATAGCGGAATCGACCCGCTGCTGGTGCAGAACGTCGCCCAGGAAGTAGATAAGTCGGTGCTGGCCATCGAGCAGGCGTTCATCCACCTCTCCGTCAATATCAACCTGCTGCCGCGCGAAGTCCTGGACGCCATCGGCGCTGACGTGCCCCTGGATGACATCGCTGGTCTGGCCGAAGATACCGGTCTCATCAAATCCATCCAGGGCCATGAGTCCCAGTTCAAAGCCTACCTGGACAATGTCGACCAGGAATCGGAAAAGTCGGAAAAACACCTGATTGAAGCCAACCTCCGCCTGGTGGTAAGCGTGGCCAAGAAGCATATCGGGCGGGGCATGTCCCTCCTTGACCTGATTCAGGAGGGCAATATCGGCCTGATGAGGGCCGTGGAGAAATTCGACTACCGTAAGGGCTACAAATTCAGCACCTATGCCACCTGGTGGATTCGTCAGGCCATCACCCGGGCCATTGCCGACCAGGCCCAGACCATCCGCATTCCTGTTCATATGATCGAGACCATTAACAAACTGATCCGGACC
>JAUYDJ010000166.1 GCA_030690025.1 Chloroflexota bacterium
TTCAGATGAATACAAGTGCTGCCAGTGCGGGAATACCTTCAAACCTATCGTCGACACCGAGGAGAAGGACATACGCTGTCCGCGCAGTGGCAGCGATAAGGTGGAGCGCGTCAAGTACCTGTTCGGCACCGAGAGCGCCGAGGGGCTGACCCCCCAGGACTACTTCGACGCCTACCTCCGTCCTTGATGCTCATGAAAGGGGGACCGTGAGTCCCTCAGACAGGAAACCAAAGAAACAGGCCGCCGACCTATTCGAATACCGGCGCCAGGCGCAGCAGGACAAGGAAGCGCCCCTGGCGGCGCGGATGCGCCCGCGCAACTTTGCCGAGTTCGTGGGCCAGGCGCACCTGGTAGGCGAAGGCCGCGTGCTGCGCAAGAGCATCGAGGCCGACCAGATACCTTCCATGGTATTCTGGGGACCGCCCGGCAGTGGCAAGACCACCCTGGCCTTCGTCATCGCCGCCGTCTCCAAGTCGCACTTCAGCCCGGTGAGCGCGGTCAGTGCCGGCGTCGCCGACCTCAGGCGCGTCATCGAAGAGGCCAGGGAGCGCCGCCGGCTGCAGAGCCAGCGCACCATCCTGTTCATCGACGAGATACACCGCTTCAACAAGGCACAGCAGGACGCGGTGCTGCCCTACGTCGAGGACGGCACCATCACCCTCATCGGCGCGACCACCGAGAACCCTTCCTTTGAGGTGGTGTCGCCGCTGCTGTCACGGAGCCGGGTGTACACCCTGAATGCCCTCACCGACGCCGACATCCGCAGCATTGTGGAGCGCGCCCTGGCCGACAAAGAGCGTGGGCTGGGCAACATGAACATTGAACTGGAGCCACAAGCCTTGGAGCATCTGGTGACTATGGCCAACGGCGACGCGCGCGTTGCGCTCAACGCCCTGGAGACGGCTGCCCTGGCGACAGCCCCTGATAGCGAAGGCAAGCGCCTCATCAACCTGGCAACCATCGAGGACGCTCTGCAGCAGAGGGCTCTACTCTACGATAGGGCTGGCGACCAGCACTACGATACCATATCGGCGCTACACAAGTCGCTGCGTGGTTCGGACCCGGACGCCGCCCTCTACTGGCTGGCCCGGATGCTGGAGGCAGGCGAGGACCCGCTATATGTGGCGCGTCGGCTGATACGTTTCGCCTCGGAGGACATAGGCATGGCCGACCCTCAGGCCCTGGTAGTGGCTATGGCCGCGCAGCAGGCGGTGCATTTCGTGGGCATGCCCGAGGGCAACCTGGCCCTGGCCGAGGCCACCGTATACCTGGCCACCGCGCCCAAGAGCAACTCACTCTACCAAGCCTACGCCAAGGCACTGGAGGACATCAAGGGTAAGACTGACGAGCAGGTGCCACTGCACCTGCGCAACCCGGTGACGCCGCTCATGAAAGAGATGGGCTACGGCAAGGACTACAAGTATGCCCACGACTACCCCGGCCACTTCGCCGAGCAGCAGAACCTGCCCAAATCGCTCAAGGGCAAGCGTTACTACACGCCCAGCGACCAGGGATTTGAGAAGCAGGTCATGACCCGGCTCAAGGCCTGGTGGGAGAGCCAAAAACCGTCCGCCGAGAGGGAAAGGGGAAAACCAAAAGAGAAGCCGAAAGAGAAGGAGGAATGAGTATCCATTTCCCCGGCGGCGTTCTCTCGCTGGAAGGCGAGTGGCATCTACCTGAAGGCAAAGGCCCGTTCCCGGCGGTAGTGGTCTGCCACCCCCACCCGCTTTACGGCGGCGATATGTCCAGCAATGTGGTGGTGGCTGTCTGCCAGGCGCTGGCGGCAAGCTCAATCGCCGCCTTCCGCTTCAACTTCCGCGGGGTGGGCGGGAGCGGGGGCACCTTTGACAAAGGCATTGGCGAGCAGGATGACGTTAAGGCGGCGCTGACTTTTGTGGCTGCCGCCAGGAATATTGACCCGGCGAGGGTGGGGCTGGCGGGGTATTCCTTCGGCGCGCGCGTGGCTTTCCTGGCAGCCCTCACGGATGAGCGCGTCAAGCTGCTGGCGCTGGTATCGCCGCCGCTGGCCGAATCAGACTGGCCACAGCTAAAGGGGTATATCCGGCCCAAGTTTATCATCTCCGGTGACGCCGACTTTGTCCTGCCGCCGGAACGGCTCAAGCTGGTCAGGAATACTTTTAATGACACGGAATACGCCATTATACCCGCCGCTGACCATTACTGGGGAGGCTTCGAGAGCGAGCTTGGCCAGAAGGTGGCGCGTTTTTTCGTGGCCGGTTTCAGACAGCTTTAGCGCCCGAATATTTACGGGTCGGAATGTGCCCTCAATCCCCGGATAACTTGACACCCCCTGGTGGTGGTGGCTATACTGTAAGTTGTAACGCGGGGTGGAGCAGTGGCAGCTCGTCGGGCTCATAACCCGAAGGTCGTTGGTTCAAATCCAACCCCCGCTACCAAATTTGAAGCTAAAAAGCCCCCGATTTCCAAAAGATTTCGGGGGCTTTTTCATTTTTGCTAACAAATTGCTAACAGCAGTCCCTTCTGAAGATTTAAAGACCATGCAAATTCGATGTTCTTTAAACTTCAGAGATGATGGTAATAGCCAATCACCCGATGGGTGTGTTATTATTCAGTTTCTTCGCTTCGCTCGCAATGACACATCGACCAAACCCAAACAGAACCTTTTACCCGTCTTAAGCAAGAGGTGGTGAATAAGGCTCTAACTCCCCCCGCATGAATTTTGCGCCGAGCTTATGCTATACTTAAACCCAGAATTCCCTGAGAGGGTATAAGTCAGCTATGGCCAAAGTAAAAGTAGGCATTATCAACGTTACCGGCTACGCCGGCCTCGAACTGGCGCGGCTGCTCTACCAGCACCCTAAAGTCGAGCTGACCTCGGTCACCGGGCGCAGCGCCGCCGGACAAAAGCTGGGCGGCTTCTTCCCCCACCTGGCCAATATCGACCTCACCATTGAGGCTGAGCTGGGTAAGGTCGACCTCGCCTTTTCCGCCATGCCCCACAAGGACAGCGCCCTGGCTTGCATCCCGCTGCTCGATAAAGGCATCAAGATTGTGGACATCAGCGCCGACTTCCGTCTGAAAAATGCCGCCGAGTATGAGCAGTGGTATGGTGTGGCCCACCCGGCGCCAAAGCTGCTCGATGAAGCCGTCTACGGCCTCACCGAGCTTTACCGCGCCCAGGTGCCCTCGGCCCGCCTGATAGCTAACCCGGGCTGCTACCCCACCAGCGCCATACTGGCCCTGGCCCCGGCGCTTAAGTCGGGCCTGGTCAAGCCGGATATCATCGTGGACAGCAAATCGGGGGTATCCGGAGCGGGGCGCAGCCTGAGCCTGCAGACCCACTACTCCGAGGTTAATGAGGACGTCAGCGCCTACTCCCTGGGCGGACACCGCCATCTGCCTGAGATTGTCCAGGAGCTGGGCTACCTGGCCGGGACGACGCCATCGGTGACTTTTATCCCCCACCTCGTCCCGATGACGCGCGGCATACTGAGCACAGTCTACGCGCCGCTTATTTCCGGCAAGCTGCCGGCGGGGAAAGGCGGCGAGAAGGCGCTCAAGCAGCTCTACCTCGATTTCTATAAAGGTGAGCCTTTTGTGCGCGTGACGGATGCCCCCCCCCACACCAAGCACACCTGGGGGAGCAACCTGTGCCTGGTCCACCCTACCATCGACCAACGCACCGGGCGGCTCATTGTGATTAGCTGCCTGGATA
>JAUYDJ010000002.1 GCA_030690025.1 Chloroflexota bacterium
ATTTTCTGGCTGCTCCTGGCCTTCGCCCTGGGCTATATTGCCGGCCACCTTTTCTGGGGCACCAGCTACGTGCCCGGCCAGCTAGATGATTTGGAGGGATAAACCATGCGCAGTTTGTCAGCCACACTGTTAGCCGCCCAAAAACAGGCCGCCACTGCCCCCCATGTGGAGTTAGCCGCTAGAAATAAGATTACCGGCGCGGTCAGGCTGGACTGGACCCGTCTCTACACCGGCAGTGAGGCGGAATACTTCCATGCCCTGACCCTGCCCGGTGACGGCTCGCTAATCAGGGCCAGAATAGCCCTGCCCGCCGACTCCTGCAAGCTCTACCGCCAGCGGGTGGCCAACCCCGCTCCCGGTGCCGACTTCAGCCAGTGGGTCTACACCAGCCAGTACAACGCGGCGGCGGTCGCCTGCGCCTCGCTGGGCGCTGAGGCCAGCATATTCTGGATAAACGGCCTGAACAGTGAGATTCGCCGCATCAAGAGCACCGATTACGGGGCCACCTGGGCCAGCCCGGAGCTTATCGGCTATTCGCCGACCACCGCCATATACGGCATGGCCGCCGCCTACAAGCCTAACGGTGACCTGGCCATATTCTGGGCCGACCAGTCCACCCTCTACGCCAAGAAGCTGGTGGCTGGCGTCTGGCAGGCCCGGTCAGCCTGGGACAAGTCTACCGGCGACCTTTCCGGCGTGGCCTGTGTCTACGACGGCGACTGGAACCTGTTTGTCACCGGGCAGGATTCGGCAGGTAACTACAAGCTGTGGAGCCTGGTCTACGGGGATGGCGGGGCGGTAGCGCTCAATACCTGGTCAGTGCTGAGGGAGTTTGCTTCAGCCCCGGCCGGCGGCGATTTTAAATATCGGCAGCCCTTTATGGACAAGCCGGATGTCTACCGTATCTTCTACGTGGAGAAGTTCACCGGCACCCAGAGCTACAACCGCCCTTTCTGGTCGCACAGCGTCGCCGGAGCGTCCTTCATTAGCAACCTGTGGCGCGAGCCGGTCCCGTTCAATCTGTCCGGCGAGTACGGGCTGGCTATCGGTCATTACGGCGATTACGCCTGGTTGACCGGCCCCAACGGCGTCTGGCGGGCCCCGCTGACTTTACAGAGCCTTGATTTGACCGCGGATATCGTGTCGGTCAGGGAGGAGCTGGCCGAAAACCGCGGCAGTCTCACCGTTGAGCTAAGAAATGATGACGGACGCTACGCTGCGCCCGGCCAGGGCAGCCTGGCAGTACTCGATGTCGGCTGTCACCTGGACTTCAGCCCGGGCTACCGCACGGCGGCGGGTAATGAGGTCAGTGCCGGGCCAGCCTTTGTCCTGAAAGACTATGAGCACACCTCGGCCGGCGGCAAAGCCAGCCTGCTGCTGTATGCCGCCGACGGCTGGGACTTGCTCGAAAACTGGCGGGCCAGGCACCAGTTCCGCTGGAACAAGACCTCGGACGAGCTTTCGGTGAAGCAAATCCTTGAGTTCGTCCTCGCCCGTGTCGGGCTGAAGCTGGAAGTAATCTCTGAATCATCGGTCGTCACTGGCTACTACCCCGATTTCACCATTAACGTGGGCAACCCGGGTGATTCGGTCATCAGCCGGCTGCTCTCTTTTGTGCCCGATGTGCTCTTTATCGAGGGCAACAAGGCCTACCTGCTTGACCCGCAGTCGGCGGATAGCTCGGTTTACAGCTATGGCGCCGCCCATCCCGTTCTGGCCGGTGAATACCGGCAGGGTGCCCCTGAGTTTAACCGGGTGCAGGTGGAGGGCTACGATAGCGCGCCGCTCATCGTGGACAGTTTTGACTGGGATGAAATTTCCCGGCGGTATGATAAGCTCTACCAGGTCTCTGACCGTAATGTGAATACGGCCGCCAAAGCCCAGCAGCGCGGCGAGGCTTATTTGCGGGACGCTGAGATAAAATCGGCCAGCGGGTCTATCCTGGTCCCAGTCAACTGCGGCCAGCAGCTTTATGACGTGATTGACATCACCGACAGCCGGGCCGGGCTTAGCGCCGCCAAAAGGCGGGTGCTGGGACTGGCCCTGATGTACCACCCCCGCCGCGGGGATTACCAGCAGAGATTAACGCTGGGGGCAGTGTAACACAGACTCTAATATCTAAACAAATTCAAGTTTTGGAGGGTCATTGCTACGAAAATAGGTTTCAGGCTATTGTGTCATCCTGAAGGAGGACGGATTCTTCGTCCCGATTTCATCGGAACTCAGAATGACAGTGCGTGGGCGTTTTCATTGTTCGTGGTGACCGTGTAAATGGGCATGATAGATTGCGAGTTCCGAACTGTCGGGACGAGCAATGACAGTTTGACAGTATTTTGTATTTTGGATTTGTTTAGGATTTAAGGCTTTGAATTTTGGATTTTCGGAAGGGAGGTATTTAAGTAGTATGAACCTGCGCAAGGGAATATTAAAGAGCTTCAACTCCGGGGACTATACGGCGGCGGTGCAGTTGGCGGGCAGCTATAAGGCTTACCTGGAGGGCGTGGCGGTAGCCAGAAATCTACCGGCGGCGGAGATGGCTTTAGGCCGGAAGGTAGTGGTAGTCTTCTTTGATGAGCACAATGCCCGCGAGGCGGTGGTGACGGCAGTTTATACCTAGTCCCTATGCCTTGCCGACATCCCTAGGATTGAATTTCGCGCAGCCGGGCGGGAACTTCTGTGTCCGGGCTGGCTTTTTCAGTTCGGGGGCGGGGGCAGGTTTGGCGGGAGCTTCAACTTCACCGACCATACCCTTAATTGACTTGCCCTGCTCGATAGCCTCTAGCAGGTGGGCCAGCACCCGGTTCTGCTCGGCGGCGCCGTTCTTCAGCTCGTGAGACGCCTGGGCCAAACCCTGGATGGCGCTGGTATGGCTCTGCAGGTGCTGAGCGTACAGCTCGATGGCCGCGGCGAATTTTTCCAGCGCCTGCTGGGTGACTGCAATAGTCTTTTCGGTGTTATCAATCTTCTTCTCGGTAGCTTCCACCCGCTGGGCAATTACCAGGCTGCCGCGCTGGTTTTCCTCAATCACCGGGCCAAACAATCCGCGGTGCGCCAGCTGGCGTCCCTTGCTGAGCTCATCGGCGTAGAGATAGAGGGCAAATAGCGTGAGGGCAACCACCAGGAAGATTAGCCCCTGGCGGCTCTGGAAGAAGAGTAGCGGAAAACCGGCGTAGGGCACCTGGCTGCTCACCGTTCCCTTCAGGTCCTGCGCCCGCACCGTGAACGGGTCTTCACCAGTGTTATCACCCTTGGTGCGGAAGGTGATAGCCCGTTCCGTGTTAATCTTTATTACCCGGTGAGCCACGATGGGCGGGTAGTTGTAGGCATCCTGGACCGCCTGCGGGATGGTGAAGACAATAATGTCCCCCACTTTGACATCGGCGGGGTTTGCCTCCTTAATCAGGATAAGGTTACCGGCGCTCAGCGCTGGCTCCATGCTGGTGCCGAGAATGGCCATGAAGGGCATCGTCCCCCTTACCGACAGGTAACCGACGATTCCCAGAGCCACAACCCCTAAAAGTACCAGAGCGCGTTTCATACTACTTTATCTCTGAGTAACCTCAATGTAAAACTCCGGGGTCAGCGTCCACCCCGCGGTCCAGTGGGCTGAATTGCCCGAAACTACCCGGTAGGAGCCTCCAACCACCGAAAGGGTATGGCTGCCACCGCCCGGATTGAGCATGTTAAAGGTAACGGTGCCGTTCTCCAGGTTGAGAATCTGGTAATCAGGCGTCTGGCCGGCTTCTTCCGAACCCGGCAGATAGAGTTTCAGATTCAGGTAGCGGTATGCCTTAACCAGGGCACCGGTATTGGTCAAATAGACCTTCACCTGCAGGTCGCCGGTATAGTCCGGGTGCGGGGTGACCACAAACAGGTCACCGGTGGGCACATCACCCTCGACAATCGGCGCTTCTTGATAACTGACTTCTACATAGAGCTGCGTGCTGGCGCCATAATTACTGGAGCTGGTCCCCCTCCTGAGGTCAAGTCCTGCCTGCAGGGCATCAACGTCATCCCAGCTCCAGGCTAAGCCGGTAGCCGGGTTGCTCAGCCACTGGTATGACATGGTTGCAAAGCCCGCTCCAGTACGAGTCACGTTGTTGCCAGTGTAGACTGTACTACCTACTTTAATCAGGGCGCGGGCATCCGCAGACGGGTTCGTGGGGTCAATGCCGGCAATACGGAAGTAAACGGTGACCGCCTGTATCGGTCCCGCTCCATAGGCGTGGTCTTGCAGTTGGTACAAATCCCGCTTGTATGAGGTTGAGTCCGAATAGACATAAGTGGCCAAATCATCAGGCGTGCCATCGGCGACTTTGTCCCAGTGCTGCCCGGTGGCAGGAAACTGCAAGGGGATGGCGGTGGAATCTCCGGGGGCTTCCGGCCGCATGATTTCGGTGACAAAATTCCCTCCCAGAGGCAGGAGCGAGTTCCAGTCAGGTTGACTGGCGGCCACCGCAGTAGCGGCCAGGTTACCGGTAGGCTCCGCAACACCCATAGACCCGGAAGCGGTGGTGTAGGTATAAGCGTAGGTGCCCCCGCTGAGGACCAGGGTTACCGCCAGAGCCACTATTAGATACAGTTTCCTTTTCAC
>JAUYDJ010000010.1 GCA_030690025.1 Chloroflexota bacterium
CGGGGCGCAGCCGGGCAGGTAGTAGTCCACCGGGATGGTCTGGTCCATGGTCTTTACCGTGTTGTAAAACTCGGGCAGGTTAAACACTCTGCCGTCAACCTTGGTCTCCTGGAGCGGGACAATCCCTTCGGGGTTGTCAACGCTGGGCACTTCCTTGTAAGCCCGGTTGAAAATGCTTTCCCGGGTGCAGAAGTTACCCAGGCCAGGGATGCCGCCCAAGCAGGCGCAGGAGCCAAAGGCGACGATGAGACCGGACTTTTTCCTCAGGAGCTTGACCATTTCCTCCTGCTCTGCCAGCCTTACCGCCCCGTTGATGAAGGTTACGGCAATTTCCCCGTCCTTCATGGCTTCGACGTCTTTGCGCTTGAAGTCGAGGGCTACTGGCCAGAGCACGATGTCCACCGCATCCGCCACCTTCAGTAGGTCTTCATTGAGGTCGACGACTGCTTCCTCGCAGCCGCCGCATGAAGCACACCAGTAGAAACCGACCTTTGGTTTTGCCATAATACCCCCTTTTTCTTATTCAGACAGCTGGCATCTCCAGCCTGGTTGTCTCCCAGATAGTTGCCTGATTAAAGTATATAGTGGGGGGCTAGCCGGTTCGAGGTCTGAGGCATGGACTGGTAATCTGGTTTATGGTTAGCTGTCGGGGGGTGCTTCGATTTCAGGAGTGGGGAATAAGAAGCAGCTGCAATCTTAGACCACCCTTCAGTCAGTTCTGATTTGCCTGTTGCCTCGTTAGAATCTGTTAGCTTGCCACCCTTCAGTTCCGCCTTATTCTAGCATTGAAATTTGGACATTGTCAAACTTGGGGCCGGAGCACGTCTTTTTACCCCCTATTCAGGGTACATTATTGTTAATCTACCAGGCAAATAATCCGCGGGTGCGGGGTATTATACCCCCATCAGAGTGCGGTGAAGCCGCCATCCACGGGCAGCGCCACGCCGGTAATGCCTGATGCTTGGTCGGAGACAAGAAAGGTGGCGGCGCTGGCTATTTCCTCTTCAGTGATAGTCCGCTTGATGGGCAGTCGTTCCCGGCCGGCCTTGAGGTAAATCTCCGGGTCGACCCCGGAAGATTTGGCCTGGAGAATCTGGTCCCGTTCCCATTTCTCGGTCTCCACCGGGCCGGGGCAGACGCAGTTGACCCTGATATTATATCTGGCCAGCGGCTCGACCAGGCACCGCATGAGCATGATAATCCCCGCTTTTTCTATGCCGTGGGTGAGGGAGTAGCCGGGCATATAGGGAGTTGGCCTAAGCCCCACCATGGAGCTGGTGTAGAGTATGCAGCCTCCCCCCGCCTCTCTCAGCACCGGTATGACAAATTTGGCGCCGAAGACACCGGCTTTCAGGCCAATGGTCATCTCCTTGTCGTAATGGTCTTCCTCAAGGGCCTCGATGTGCCCCGAGAAAATGACGCTGGCGTTGTGCCAGAAGATATCCAGGCGGCCATAGGTCCCGGCGGCTGCTTTAACCATGCGCTCGATTTCACCTACCCGGGCCAGGTCGGTGTGGATATAGGCCGCTTCCCCGCCCTGCTGCCTTATGCCGGCAACGGTCTTCTCCCCCTCGCTGTCATTTATATCGGCGATGATTACTTTAGCCCCCTCCCGGGCAAAGCGGCGAGCGCCCGCCCGGCCGATGCCGGTGGCGGCGCCGGTAATGAGGGCCACTTTATCTTCCAGTAACATGGTTACCTCCTTTATCTGGCCGATGGCTTGCTAACGGTTATACTACTATTTTATTTGTTACTCAAGCAACTTGAAGAAAAATTCTGTCATTGCGAGTCCCGATTTCATCGGGATGAAGCAATCTCATCGTTTTTTATAGACCTGTAAGAGATTGCTTCGTCATCCCGACTTCATCGGGATTCTTCACAATGACATATTGGACCTGTCCTCCATTAACACCAACCAAAAGAAAACGGGACACCTTAAAGAAATTGCAAAGCCGAGATAGATAATAGATAATTATATTGAGCGATGATAAATCGGGGTGGGGTTCGGGCTAAGGTGACACGGAGGGAATGGTGAGGATAATAATCAGGAGTTTTGGATTGCCCCCGGAGGTGCTCGAAAGTGACTGGTTCGACATTGAGCTTCCGGAAGGCGCCACCGTGGGTGACCTGACAAAGATAATGAACTCGCGTTATCCCCAGCTATTTGGCATGAGAGGGCTGGCGCTGTTTATTAACGGGGAAAATGTGACCGAGGATGTGGTGCTGCACGAAGGTGACCAGGCCTTCTTTTCGCCGATAGTCGGCGGCGGTTAAATCAAGTAAACCGCCTGCTGGCTGTCGCTTCACTTTCTGTCAAGGGTGGTGTCTCCCAGACAAAATGGGTGATTTCCCCCAGATAACAGTTGGTAATATCCCCCAGATAGAAATGGGCAAAATCCCCCAGCCAATATGGGTGCTAGCACCCAACTCTTCAGCCCCTTTTCTATTCTACAGTCACGCTCTTGGCCAGGTTGCGCGGGAAATCAATAGGGCAGCCTTTTTCCCTGGCCGTGTAGGAGGCCAGCCGCTGCAAGGCTACCGTGTTGGTTACCGGTGACAAGATAGGCTCAACCCGGGGCACGGTGATGAGCCAGTCGGCCATCTTCTC
>JAUYDJ010000022.1 GCA_030690025.1 Chloroflexota bacterium
AGCCGCCGGGGCTTTGTGTTCGTTTACTTCCATCTTGCAGACCGGGTCAATTACCATAGGGTGCCTCCTCTTAAGATTCTACGATATTTCAATAGTCTTGCCCAGGGCGGGCAGAATGACTTCCATTCCACTCAGGCGCTCGACGTAGTCCGCGGCGTGTTCGCTGTGTACCGGGATTAGCGTTGTTGGCTTGAGCTCGCGGGCAATGCGCAGCAGGTCGGGGCCGCAGGCATGTCCCGATGCGTGCAGCCCCCGCTCACTCTCCGGCACCTGCCATTCGCCGTTGACTTCCACCGGCACACCGAACCCCTGTATATTGAAGTGCTTGAGCCACTGGTGGAGTCGGCGGAAGTCAAGCTCCTGCTCCTCGTTATGAGGCTCACTGGAGCTGAAGACGTAGCGGCTGCCGGGCCGGGGACGGATGCTGGGCAGCTCGTTCAGGTCGAAGAAGCTGAAACAAAGGATGAACCTATCCTGCGCTTCGCTTACATCTTTAGCCAGGATGAGCTTACCGGAGTAGTCCTGGCAGAGATTCCGCTGCCACAGGCTGGGGTATTTGCTGGCGAGAGTCTCCTGGTAGATGACCAGGCTGTCCTCCTGGGCTATGTCCGGGACTCTGGGGTGAAGCAGGCGCAGGGTCTTGAGGAAGTAAGCGTCCTTGGGCAGGATGACCAGCTTACGGCCGGTGTCTTTAGCGATTTGCAGAAAGGTAAGCAGGCGGTCGGCGTCCCGGGCGGAAAAGTCGGCGATGACCAGGTCCTTGCAGCCGGTAATGGCCTTTAGAGCATTCTCGTACACCTGCTGCTCGGTGGCGTTTTGCTCGCGGCGGAGGTTAGTGCCCTCCAGGATAAGCGCCCGGGGCTGGAGGGCGGCGGCTGCCGCCAGGAAGTTTTCGGTGAGTTTGGCCCGTTTGCCATGCAGGCGCAAGTCGCCGCTATAGATAAGCCAGCCGGCGCTGGTCTCAATTCCCCAGGCGCAGGCGCCGGGAATGGAGTGGTCTACCGGGAAGCAGCGCAGGTTGAAGGCGCTGCCGCTGTGCCCGGCCAGCGGCACCGAGGCCATCTCTTTTTGCCGGGTCGATTTCTCCCAGAAGCCGTGGCTCCAGAAGCCGAGGGCGGTGGCGCTCAGGTCTGCCGGCTTCTTATCGGCGATACGGAACGGGCGCTGCTGCTTGTCCCCGCTGGCCAGGCAGGCTGCCTGCCCCCAGCCGCTGGGGTAATCCCGGACGGTGGGGCTGAAGTAGCACACCTGCTGGTCGAAGTCGGACTTGCCCGAGTCCTGTATCGATTTGGTAATGAAGGCGGTTGTGGCGGTGGCGTATACCGGAATATCGTTTTTCAGAAAGGAGATATAGCCGGAGTGGTCAAGGTGGGCATGGGACAGCAGGATGCCGTCCACGTGGTCGAGCCGGCGGTAGAGTGGTCTATCACGGAACTGCGGCCAGAGTCCGGGCGTCTCCAGGTCATCACGGTAGAGACCTTCCAGGGGCGGCAGCAACTCCATGACCAGCGGGTCGAGGAGGCCGGCGCCGCCGCGTGGTTTCAGGTACTCCTCGTAGAAGAGCTTGTGCCGCTGGTAAGGGAAGCCAAAATCGAGGAGCAGCTTCCGGTCGCCATCTTCCAGAAGAATCTTATTGCCGCCAATCTCTCCGACACCGCCATAGAACGTGAGACGCACCACTGGATTTATCTCCTTGCCGACCCGGGTCTCATGGATATTCCCAGTCTAGCGCAACACCTGATGAATGACAAGCGGGCAGTGTGAGCGGGGCATAATTCTATGGTAAAATAGGTTAATTTTGTCCCGCGGGATAGATGCCGTTTGGGAGTTTCATCACACGGTGCTAGAATAGTAACAGGAGGAGCATAGTGGGTAAGACTTTCGTGAAGCTGTTTGAGAGCGGCCGTATTGGCGACATGGAGCTTAAGAACCGGGTGGTGAAGGCGCCGCAGTGGAGCTTGCTCGGCAACCGCGATGGGTCAGTGAGCGAGCGGCTCATCCGCTACTACAGCGAGATTGCCCGCGGCGGCGCGGGCTTGATAATTGTGGAGTATGCCTTTGTCGACCACAAGGGCGCGCAGGCTGGCCCTTGCGAGCTGGGAGTGGCCGATAATGGGTTTATGCCCGGGCTGTCACTGCTGGCGGAAGCCATTCACCGCAACGGGGCGAAGGCGGCGCTGCAATTGGTGCACTGCGGCCGGCAGCGGTCTATTGGCCCGCCCATAAAAGCGCCATCCCGGATTCCGCTGGAGGGTTCTCTGCAGCGCGGCTGGCCCATACCGGAAGAGCTTACCTTTGAGGAAATACAGGAGCTGATAGGTAACTTTGGCAACGCGGCGCGGCGGGCGCAGATGGCCGGCTTCGACATGGCGGAGATACACGGCGCTCACGGCTACCTGCTGAGCAGCTTCCTGTCGGCGCGCACCAACAAGCGGACCGATGCCTACGGCGGCTCGCCGGAGAACCGGATGCGGCTGATACTTGAGGTTGTGAGAGATGTCCGCCAGAAGGTGGGGCCGGGTTTCCCGCTCGACGTGAGACTGAACGGGACCGACTACGAGCCGGGTGGAGTGATGATTGAAGATACCGTGGCCCTGAGCAAAGAGCTGGAGAAAGCGGGCATAAACGCCATACATATTAGCGGCGGCACGCACTGGAAGCGCATGGAGCGCAGCAGCACCATGGCGCTGCCTGCCGGCATTTTTGTCTGGGCGGCGGAAGCGGTGAAAAAAGCGGTCGAGATTCCGGTTATGGCCTCCGGTTCCATCACCACCCCGGAGCTGGCCGAGGAGATACTGGCCAAAGGCCAGGCCGATTTCGTCTCGCTGGGCAGACCGCTGTTTGCCGACCCCTACTGGCCGAAAAAGGCGCAGGAGGGCCGGCCCGAGGAGATTGCGCCCTGCATTCGCTGCAACGATGGCTGCTACGCCCGGTCAATGACCCAGGCTAAAGCCATCATGTGCACTGTCAACACGGCCCTGGGGCGGGAAAATGACCTGGCTATTACCCGGTCGCCTCAACCCAAAAAGGTGGCCGTGGTTGGCGGCGGTCCGGCCGGGATGGAAGCGGCGCGGGTGGCGGCTTTGAGCGGCCACGCTGTTACCCTCTACGAAAAGCGCCAGCTGGGCGGCGTTTTGAACGAAGCTTCCGTCCCCGATTTCAAGGCTGACCTGAGGCGGCTGGTCAGCTACTATAATGCCCAGATGAGTAAGCTCCAGATTAATGTCATCCGCGAAGAGGCCACCGCCAGGGCCATCAAGAAGGGCGGCTATGATGCGGTAATCGTGGCGGTGGGTGGCACGCCGCTAAAGCTGGATGTGCCCGGTGTGGACAAGCCGTTGGTGACTACGGCGCTGGACGTGCTCGGCGGAAAAGCGCGCGTGGGACAGAAGGTGATTGTGGTGGGTGGCGGCATGGTGGGCACCGAGACCGGGCTTTACCTGGCCGAGCAGGGCAAAGAGGTCACCTTTGTGGAGATACTCGACGAAATGATGTGCGGGGTGTTGGACCTCGACCAGGTTATCTACCGGGAAAGGCTGGCCAAACAGAAGGTTACCGTCTGCACTGGTATGCGGGTGGAGAGTATTCTGGATAACGGGGCAGTCATTATCGATGGATTTGGCCGGCGCAAGGAAGCCCTGGCCGATAACGTGGTGGTGGCGATAGGCTTCTGTCCCCAGATGGGACTGGCCGATGAGCTTAAGAAAGCCGGACTGAACGGCTATGCGGTGGGCGATTGCCTCAAGCCGCGCAAGGTGTTTGACGCCATCCACGAAGGCTACCTGGCGGCGTTTTCCCTCATCTGAGCAGTATGTACCAGATTAGCTTCCAACCGGTGGGCCGGCGGGGGCAGTGCCCGGTGGATAAATCCTTGCTGGACTGCGCCCGCGAGACCGGCGTTGGCATCTCCAGTATCTGTGGAGGGGCCGGGACCTGCTACGCCTGTAAAATACAGGTCTTGGAAGGTAAGGTCTCCGTGCCGACCTCTCATGAGCTGGAGGCGTTTTCTCCCCAGGAGCTGGCTAACGGCTGGCGGCTGGCCTGCCAGACCTACCCGGCGAGCGATTTGAAGCTGCATGTGCCGCCGGAGTCGATGACCACCACGCAGCGACTCCAGGTGGAGGGGGTGGAGGTGGGTGTCCCCCTTGACCCGCCCGTCCATGCCTACCGGGTGGAGATGACTCCACCGTCGTTGTCCGACCTGCAGGCGGACGCCGACCGACTGCTGGAGGCACTGCACCAGCAGCACCGGCTGCGCTGCCGGAAGGTTGATATCGATGTGCTGCGGGACCTGTCCCCGCGGCTGCGGTCGTGGGACTGGCAGGCGCTGGTCTCCGTCCGCGATGACGAAGTGGTCGCTGTCGGCCCGGTGACTTCCCGTCAGCTGGGACTGGCGGTAGACCTGGGCACCACCAAGATTGCCGCCTACCTGATTGATTTGAGCAACGGCCGCACCCTGGCCGCCAAGGGCATGATGAATCCCCAGATTAGCTACGGGGAGGACATTATCACCCGCATCAG
Source organism: Chloroflexota bacterium (assembly GCA_030690025.1). Classification (GTDB taxonomy): domain Bacteria; phylum Chloroflexota; class Dehalococcoidia; order Dehalococcoidales; family JAUYDJ01; genus JAUYDJ01. Next base: position 4,522 of record JAUYDJ010000022.1, read on the forward strand.
CCGGGCTATGGGGCCGCCGCCGGAAGGTAAGCTGCGCACGGTAGTGGTAGACGCGCTTAACCAGTTGGCCGGGGAGCTCTGCGCCGAGGTCAGCGCGTCCAAAGAGGAGATTGTTGAGGCGGTGGTAGTGGGTAACACCGTTATGCATCACCTGCTGCTCGGTTTGCCGGTAGCCCAGCTGGCTAGCTCTCCTTTTGCACCGGCCATCCGCCAGGCCCTGGACATCAAGTCTCGTGACGCCGGTCTGCATATTGCGCCCGGCGCTTACCTGCACCTGCTGCCCAACATTGCCGGCTTTGTCGGTGCCGACCATGTTGCTATGCTCCTGGCCACCGGGGTGGCGCAGGCAAAGGGAGTGACTATCGCCATGGACATCGGCACTAACACCGAGGTCTCGATTATAGATGATGGCGTGATAACCAGCGCCTCCTGCGCTTCCGGCCCTGCCTTCGAGGGCGGGCATATCAAGCACGGTATGCGCGCCGCCAGCGGTGCTATCGAGCGGGTCAGGGTGACCAAATCTGGTATACAGTACCAGACTATTGACGGGGTGTCGCCGGTCGGGATTTGCGGCTCCGGGGTGTTGGATATTCTGGCGCAGCTATACCTGGCTGGGGTGCTGGATGAAGGAGGCCGGATGCTGGCCAACCATCCCCGGGTGCGCAGCAACCAGGAGCAACAGTGCGAGTTCGTGCTGGTCAGCGAGCGGGAACGCGAGGGGCGTCCGGCCATTGTTTTCACCCAGCATGACGTGCGTGAATTGCAACTGGCCAAAGCGGCTATGCGGGCGGGAATCCAGGTGCTCCTGGAGGCTAAAGGGCGCATTGAAGAAGAAATCGAGGAAGTCATTATTGCCGGCGCCTTCGGCAGCTATATCGATGTTTCCAGCGCGGTAACGGTGGGTATGCTGCCGTCATTGCCGCTGGAACGCTTCCGGCAGGTAGGTAACGCCGCTGGCATGGGAGCCAAGCTGGCGTTGATTTCGGCCAGCAAACGGACGGAGGCTAAGGCGCTGGCTTCATGGGTCAACTACGTTGAGCTGGCCACCGCTCCCGACTTTATGCAGACGTTCATCCAGGCGAGCTACCTGGGCCACTACCGGCTGGCAAATGGTAAGAGGAAGGAGATTGACTGATGGAGACAAAGATATCGAGCGCAACTAAAGAGGTTATTATTGACGATGAACGTCCTACGGTGCTCATCGGCGAACGTATTAATCCTTCCGGTAAGAAGAAGATGGCCGAGGCGCTGCGAGCCGGCAACCTCGATATTATCGTTCAGGAAGCTAAGGCCCAGGCGGCGGCCGGGGCGGATATTATCGATGTCAACGTAAACACTATCGGGGTGGACGAGCTGACCATGCTGCCGCGGGCGGTGCAGGCGGTCATGGCGGCGGTGGACGTGCCGCTGTGCCTGGACAGCCCCAATCCCGAGTCGCTGGCGGCCGCCCTTAAAGTCTATAAGGGGAGGGCGCTTATTAACTCGGTCACCGGCGAAGAGCGTTCCATGGCACAGGTATTACCCCTCGTTAAAGAGTACGGGGCGGCGGTCATCGGCCTGCCCCAGGATGATACCGGTATCCCGGCGACCCCGGAGCAGCGGCTGGCGATAGCCCGCCGCATCGTCGAGCGGGCGGAATCGATGGGCATTCCCCGGGAGAATGTTATCATCGACTGCCTGGCCCTGGCGGTGGGCGCCGATTCCACGGCGGGCCAGGTCACTATAAATACCGCCCGAAAGATAAAAGCCGAGCTGGGAGTCAATTTGACGCTGGGCGCCAGTAATATCTCCTTTGGCCTGCCCGACCGCGAGTTGCTGGGCAATGCCGCCGTAGCCATCGCCATCACCGCCGGTTTTACCTGTCTCATCGTGGATGTGGCTAAAGTACGCCCGATAGTCCTGGCTACCGATGTCATCGTGGGCAAGGACA
>JAUYDJ010000099.1 GCA_030690025.1 Chloroflexota bacterium
CCACGCATAGCTTCATGTCTGCCTCCTCTGCCGGTGCTAAAAGGTTCTACTAGACTTTAGGCGACCTATCGCTGATTTGTCAAGCTCGTTCAGTGTAACGCCAGACTCAGTGTCACCACGGCCAGGACAAAGAGGGTTATCATCACGTACTTGAGGTTCTTGCGCCAGCCAAAATATATTACCGAGGCAATTATCCTGACATAGGGCGTCAAAATCAACGCGATAATGCCCAGCGTGATAAGGAAGATGGCGCTGCCTTCGGTGTGCCCCCTCTGAAACTGATGGTAGATGAAACTGAAGACATCGTGTCCCTGGATGAACAGGGTCTTATCCTGCGAAATAGCCAGGTTGCCGGCGGAATAGTACCATAAGCTTATTCCCACAATCTCCAGCAGCAGGCTCACAATCACCCCGATGATTAACAAATAGCTGATGATGGTCTCAAGACTGGACTCGCCGCTGCCCAATGTGTCCCGGTTCATAGCGAGGTTACCCCTTTGTACAGCATTTGAATAATCAGGAAAATCACCACCACCAGGAAAAGGATGCTGAGTGCCCGGTTGCTAAAACGGTTGAGGACCCGCCCGCCCACCATAGCGCCGATAGTAGCGCCTACCGCCATCGGTGCCATTAAAGTCAGGTTCAGCAGTCCGGAGAAGAGATAGACGCTGACGCCGGCTAATGCCGTCATGCCAATCATGAAGTTGCTGGTGGTGCTGGAGACTTTGGGCGGCATCCGGAGTATGTTTTCCTGCACGGTAACCTTGAACGCCCCGGCACCTATCCCGAGCATCCCCGCGGCGAACCCGGCTACCAGCATGCCCAGTCCGCCCATGATGGCGTTATTTACTTTGTACTCGACGGCCTGCTGGGTTCTTTCGTCAAAGTAGCTGCCCTTCAGTTCCAGCCACCGCGACACCCTGTCCTGGGTTGTCGAGGGGGTAAAGCCATCTCCAAAAGACTGTCTGAATTTGAAGAAAGAGGTGAGCAGGAAAGCGGCGAAGAAGAAATACAGGTAGGTGGGCGCAATTATGGTAGTGGTGGTGGCGCCGATGATAGCCCCGGAAATGGTAAACATCTCCAGGTACATGGCGATTTTGACGTTGGTGATGCGTTCTCTGACGTAGGATGAGGCTGACCCGCTGGAGGTGGCAATGATAGCCACCATGGCTGAGGCGATGGCCTCTTTAACCGGTATCCCGAAAAAGACCAGTATCGGAATGAGGATGGTGGCGCCACCCAGCCCGATAAGCGAGCCGGTGAAGCCGACCGCTATGGAAATCAGGCCCAGCGAAAACATGTTAAGCATGGCAGTGACCCATCCGAATGGTGAGTGTCATTGCGAGCATGGCGAGTCCCGATGAAATCGGGACGTGGCAATCTCGAACATGCGCCAAAGAGATGCTTCACCAAACAAAACTATTCTACACCAAATTGAAACGTTCTTTGAAATCTCGCTGCAGAATCTTGCTATTGCGTTCGTTAGCACGCCCATAAAGCACGTGTTCTCCGCTATTTGGATATATCGAAAAGACTATACCGATAGTCTTTGGGAAGCAAGGTGGCTCCTATCGGGAGGGCAGTAGCTGCATCGTCCAGGTCGACGATGTAATTACTCTCCTGTTCAAATGTCTAGCCGTGTTATTAGTACATCCCCAGGGATTTGAGCAGCAAGCGCAGACCAACCAGCGCAAGTGCGATAGCGAGAAGGTGGGTAATGAGCCGGCTCCTCACCCGGCGGGACAACAGAGCACCAATCTGGGCACCAGGAATAGCGAAAGCCGCGACAATTATCGCCGGGATAATCAAGACGTTGCCCAGGACAAGATGCGAAATGCCACCAAAGAATGTGGAAATAGACAAAACAAAGAGAGAGGTCGCCGTGGCGACGTAGACCGGGAAGCCTAAGGCGAAAATAAGCGCTGGCGCATGGATGATGCCTCCACCGATGCCCAGCAAGCTCGAGATAATCCCGACCAGAAAGCTGATGGCGATACCCAACCCTTCCTTGGGGCTGTAATTGAAGACCTGGCCTCGGAAATCGACCAGAGTCCGCGTGTAACGGCCAGCCGGCTCTTTCTGTCGTGGTCCTCTGCGCAGGAAGATGAATATCGCCACCGCTATCAGCAGAATACCAAAGACTATTTCCAGTGTGGAAGGGGTAAAGAACCGAGCCATCCAAGCCCCGAGTAAGGCTCCAGGTAGGGTAGCCACAGCAAATTTCCACCCGGCCCTGATGTCAACCCGCCTTTGACGAAAGTAGGAGAAGCTTCCCGAGAGAGCATTAAAAAAAACAGCCACCAGCGAAGTGCCAATTGCCTGCTGAGGAGTAAAATGAAATAAGAGGAGAAAGACAGGCACGAAGACAACGCCACCACCGATCCCAATTATGGTGCCAAGAGTACCGGCAAGCAGGCCGAGCACCGCCAGTCCTGTTAATTCGGCTCCAGACAAATCTGACTACTCCCTAGCGTTAAGTCGTTCGATTCCAAAGCCCAACCACATCGTGCCAGCACCGCCACTACGGCGATGGCAAAGCTGAGGAGGGAAAAACTAAGCATTAAGCGGACTCATTTTACTCTACCCGCTGCACCTTAACCACGTTCGTTGTCCCCGGTTTGCCCATGGGTATACCGGCAGTGATAACTATCAGGTCGCCGCGCCTGGCCATGCCGGCCTTAAAGGCTACGCGGGTGGCTTCCTGGAACATCATGTCTATGTTAACCGGCTCGGCGGCAATGTAAGGGTGCACGCCCCAGCTAAGCACGAGCCGGCGCGCGATGTGGGGATGAGGCGTAATGGCCAGGATAGGCACCCGCGGCCGGTACTTGGATACGCGCAGCGCGGTACTTCCGGAGGTAGTGTAGGCGACGATACAGGCGGCGCGCAGCGTCTGCGCCATGTGGCAGGCGGCGTAGCTTATGGCATCATCGGTCTTTGCCGTTACCAGCGCGCCTTTCTCCAGCAGGGCCCGCTCATAGGGCAGCGTCTTCTCGGTTTCGGCGGCAATACTCGCCATCATCTTGACCGAGGGCACGGGGAATTTGCCGATAGCGGTCTCGCCGGACAGCATGACGGCATCGGCGCCGTCAAAGATGGCGTTAGCCACATCGCTGACCTCGGCGCGGGTGGGCCGCACCGACGATATCATCGATTCGAGCATCTGGGTGGCCACCACCACCGGCTTGCCCAGCAGGTTGCATTTGCGGACAATCTCCTTCTGCACTATGGGCACCTTTTCCAGGGGTATCTCTATGCCCAGGTCGCCGCGGGCGACCATAGCGCCATCGGCTTCAGCGAGAATCTGGTCGATGTCTTTCACGGCTTCGTGTTTCTCAATCTTGGCAATAAGCGGGATGCTGGCCCGCTTCTGCCGCAGGATTTCCCTTATCTGCCGTATATCGGCAGCGGAGCGCACGAATGAGACGGCGAAGAAGTCCACTCCCTGCTCCACGCCAAAAGCCAGGTCTCTCAGGTCTTCACCGGTGAAGGAAGACACGCTGAGCCTGACCCCGGGCACGTTAATGCCCCGGTGGGCGATGAGCGACCCGCCCACCACCACCCTGCATCTGGCCTCAACAGCAGTGACCGAAGTTACCTTGAGCTCAATGGCGCCGTCATTAAGATAGATAGTATCGCCGGGCTTGATATCCCGGAAAAACGGCGGCACTGATACGCGGCGTTCGTCACCGGCGACTTTCTCAGTGGTGAGGGTAAAGGCGCTGCCCTCTTTAAGCTGGACCTTCGGCCTGACCAGCTCACCCGTCCTCAGTTTAGCCCCGGGCAGGTCGAGCAGAATTGCCACGGGCGCGGCCATGGCTGCGGAAACATCCCGTATCGTCCTGATGACCTTGAGATGTTCTTCCGGCGTATCGTGGGCAAAGTTGAGTCGGGCCACGCTCATGCCGGCCCGGATTAGCTTTCTGATAACCGGGCTGGAGCGGCTGCCCGGCCCGATGGTGCACACCAGTTTAGTTTTGCGGAGCATCTTATCCCTTCGTTAAGTATGATTTACTGCTGCGGGCAGGCTGGGTAGCTATATGCCCAGCTCAGTGCGTGTTCGGATAAAAGAGAGCAGGTTATCGCGGGCAATCATGCCGACGATGTTGTGGTCCTGGACAACCGGCAGCTGATTAATGTCATCCTCGGTCAGCAGGCTCATCACACTGGCCAGGTCCTGGTCGGGGGTTACCCACTTCACCTTGTCAAAGGGTATCATGGCTTCGTTCACCCGTTTGGTCGGCCAGGCTTCACGGGGCATTGCCCGGACATCATGGATGGATACCAGTCCTTCCACATGTCCATCCCTTACCACCGGGAAGCAGCGGCGTCCCGATTTCAGGATGTGCTCGTTCACCAGCTGCTCCACCGACAGGTCCGGCGGCACCACCAGGCAGTCCCGCGTCATGATTTCGCTCACGGTATGGCCCTGCAGCATTTCTTGCATCAGCAGCTGGCGGTAGCTGCCGGCGGCGGCGCTTTCCAGGAACCAGCCGATGAGGGCCAGCCAGATGCCGTTGAACCAGTTGCCGGTAAAGATGAACCATATGCCGCCAAAGATGAAGAGGTAGCCCACTCCCCGCCCGATGCCGGAGGCGGCCCGGGTGGCACCGCGTAGATTGCCGCTCCGCCACCACAGCAGCGACCGCAGCACACGCCCGCCATCCAGCGGGAAACCGGGGATAAGGTTAAAGACACCCAGAAAAATATTTATCCACCCCAGCCAGAATGCTATGGCGGGAATCATCTCAGGCACACCGCGTAAGTACGAGATTGCCCAGAAAATACCGCCCAGAAGCAGGCTGCACATCGGGCCAGCCAGCGCCATGCGGAACTCGTCCCGGGGCGATTTGGGTTCCTGGGTTATCTCAGAAACACCGCCGAAGATAAACAGGGTTATTGACCGGACCGGTATGCCCATGGATTGGGCGACCACGCTGTGGCTTAGCTCATGGGCCAGGACGGAACCAAAGAAGAGCAGGCTGGTGATGACGCCGGCAGTTATTGATGTCGCCAGACTCCATCTCGGATGGACAGTCGGAAAGTAGCCGAAGGCCAGCGCCCAGGTGACCAGGGCAAAGACAATAAACCAGGAATAGTTGAGCCTGAGGGCTACTCCAAAGGCCCTGCCGATGGGCACGCCGCCTCTTAACATCCTGCCTTCTCCTTTTTAATTCGGTTTCTGTCAGGTGAATCTAGAAAGATAATAGACCTCTGCCTGGCCATTGTCAATTGGCTTTAGCCTACGAAAGCGACACGGATTGACGGGTTGACCTGAAAGCTGTAAAATAGTTTAGTAATTACGCAGATGTTAAATAATAAGCAAACAGCCAAAGGGTCATCCGATAGATGCGAGGTCTGGGCAGTGGACAAGGAGAAAGTCGCCAGCACAAAGCGACGACTTCAAGACGACCAGGTATATGCAGCTTTAGCTGAAACGTTTGGCGCATTAGCTGACTCTAACCGGGCAAAGATTTTGCACTCGTTAATGAATGAGGAGCTTTGCGTCTGTGATATTGCCTGTCTAATCGGAATCTCAGACTCTGCCGTGTCTCAGCATCTTCGAATATTGCGAACGCTGCGCTTGGTGAAGCAGCGCAAGTCCGGACGAATGGTGTATTACTCGCTGAACGACGAACATATCAAGGTGCTGCTGGATGTCTGCCTTGAGCACACTCAACACGGGTGATTTCTGCACCTGAATATGCGCCGACGGCAGGTATCTGAGCAAGGAAGGGGGTTAGATGGCCAGGTCGTTGTTTTACTTCGTCCTTGCCGGGCTATGTGAAATCGGTGGAGGATACCTTGTATGGCTCTGGCTGCGTGAGGGTAAGAGTCCCTGGTATGCTCTTCCCGGAGCTATTGTGCTCATGCTATACGGAATTATCCCGACCCTCCAACCCGCTAATTTTGGACGAGTCTATGCTGCCTACGGCGGCATCTTTATAGTTATGGCCATTATCTGGGGCTGGCTAGTGGATAAAATAGTCCCGGACAAGTTCGACCTTATCGGCGGACTTGTCGCACTGGCTGGCGTTTTCATCATCATGTACTGGCCCAGGAGTTGATTGGAGGCCAGTGTTGCTGTTGCAGTAAATCCACAGTACAAAAGCGACCAATAAAGTGCAGAAGGAAGAAAAATGGCTGAAAAGACTTTGAATCACGAGGGACCCGCCACTTGCCCACACGGCGTGCTGGGTTACTGCTACAAGTGTGCCGAAGAGGAGTTTAAGCCCCGGAAGGAACTGTTTTTCATCATCAGCTCTGTAGCCCTTTTTGCCCTTGGCATGGTTTTCAGGGACACGTTGCATGACACGCCATATTCCGTTGGAGAATACGCAGTACTGCTCTCGGCATACCTGCTAAGCGGCTGGCGGGTGCTCTGGACAGCCTTCCGTAACCTCATTCATGGAGAGGTCTTCGATGAGAACTTCCTGATGTCGGTGGCCACTCTGGGAGCCATTGCTATCCACGAGATACCCGAGGCCGTGGGGGTGATGCTTTTCTTTAAGGTGGGCGAGTTCTTCCAGGAGCTTTCGGTTAACCGCTCCCGAAGGTCGGTAAGGGCTTTAATGGATATTCGCCCGGATTACGCCAACCTGAAGAAAAGAGAGGAGATAAGGAAAGTAGCCCCGGAAGAGGTTCACGTTGGAGATGAGATTATCGTCAAGCCGGGGGAAAGAATTCCTCTCGATGGCGAGATTCTGGAGGGAAGCACGCTGGTAGACACATCGGCTCTAACCGGTGAATCGGTTCCCAGAAGCGCTGGCGCCGGCGATAAAGTACTGGCGGGCATGATCAATAAGACCGGCTCGCTTACTATCAAGGTGACCAGGAAATTTAGCGAATCTTCAATATCCCGGATTCTGGAGATGGTAGAAAACGCTGCCAGCCGGAAAGCGCCGACCGAAAAGTTTATCACCTCATTTGCCCGGTATTATACTCCCGCGGTCGTTATTAGCGCCCTGGCAGTTGCTGTGATTCCCCCTCTGGTGATAGAAGGGGCGACATTTTCCCAGTGGATTTACCGCGCCCTGGTGCTGCTGGTAATCTCCTGCCCCTGCGCCCTGGTCATAAGTGTCCCCCTGGGCTATTTTGGCGGTATTGGCGGCGCTTCCCGCAAGGGAATCCTGATGAAAGGCGCCAGCTACCTGGATGTGCTCACACAGGTAAAAACCGCTGTTTTTGACAAGACGGGCA
>JAUYDJ010000163.1 GCA_030690025.1 Chloroflexota bacterium
ATCGGTGCCTTCAACGAGGGCAGAAAGGAAATCCGGGGTGTCCATATCTGACCGCGTCCGTAAAGGCATGACCGAGGGGTCGTGGATACGGCGCATGTTCGAAGAAGGGAATATCCTCAAGAAGCGCTACGGCGCGGAGAATATCTTCGACCTCACCCTGGGTAACCCGGTGATGGAGCCGCCGGAGGAGTTCCGGCAGGAGCTGCGGCGGCTGGCGGAGCACCCGTTGCCGGGGATGCACCGCTACATGGAAAACGCCGGCTATGCTGAGACGAGGGCCGCGGTAGCGGCACAATTGGCCCTGGAGACTAGCATCCATTTTACGCAAAAGGACATCATCATGACCTGCGGCGCGGCCGCCGCCCTGAATATCGCACTGAAGACCATACTGAACCCGGGGGAGGAAGTGATTGTCTTCGCACCTTACTTCGTGGAATACCGCCACTATATTGATAACCACAACGGGGTGTTGAAGGTGCTGCCGGGAGACGAGCGGTTTATCCCCCGGCTGGATGCGCTTGAGGCTGCCATCGGGCCGAAGACCCGGGCGGTGCTGATTAACTCGCCCAACAATCCCACCGGCGTGGTCTACAGTGAAGATTTCGTACACAGGTTAGGCCAGTTGCTCGACGCCAAAGAGGCGCAGTTCAAGACGAGCATTTTTCTCCTCAGCGATGAGCCATACCGCAAGATTATCTACGATGGCCTGAAATACCCCCCAATCTGGCACCATCACAAGCAGAGTATCGTGGGCACATCGCACTCCAAAGACCTGGCCTTGCCCGGTGAACGCATTGGCTACGCCGCCATACACCCCGACTGCCACCAGCGGGATGAGCTGGTGGACGGTTTCATCTTTTGCAACCGGGTGCTGGGGTATGTGAATGCCCCGGCGCTGATGCAGCATATCGTTAAGCATTTGCAGTCGGTGACCGTGTCCATCGCCGAGTACCAGCGGAAGCGCGACTTTCTATACCAGGGGCTGGTGGGGATGGGCTATTCGATAGTGAAGCCGCAGGGGGCCTTCTACATGTTCCCGAAGTCGCCGCTCGCCGATGACGTGGCTTTTGTGAAGGAACTACAGCAGTGGGGAGTGCTGGCCGTGCCTGGCATCGGTTTTGGCACGCCGGGTTACTTCCGCATATCATACTGCGTTGACGACCGTACTCTGGAGGGCTGCCTGGCCGGTTTCCGGAAAGCGGCGGAAAAGTTCAAGCTGGGTTAGCTTTATATTGACCTCACCCCCTTTATCCCCTTCAGGGTAAACCCCTCTCCTAAGAAGGAGAGGGGGAGAGTAAAAAAGAGAGGGGGCTTTCAGCCCCCTCTCTTTAAAATACTTTCCCGATACCATCGGGATAAAGAGGATAGGGTCAGGCATAAGAAACTAAGCAGGCTCAAGTGCAGTCGAAAGCAATGGGACTTTCCTGGCAAACCTGGCGGTGAGAAATATGGAGAAAAGCGACACGGACAACATAGCGGAGCTCAAGGCGAAGGCCGCCGGTGAACCAATCGCCGACTTTTTGAAGATGCGGCTGGTGGAGCTTTCTCCCGGCTATGCTAAAGTGGCCATGAAGCTGAGACCGGAATACCAGAACTTTAACGGGCTGGTCTTCGGCGGGGTTATCATGGCTATCGCCGACCAGGCGTTTGCCTATGCTTCCAATTCGCTCTCTTATCCCAGCTATGCCTCCCAGTTTAATATCCATTTTATTTCTGGTCCGGAGGCAAATGACGAGCTTACCGCCGAGTGCCGGGTGGTGAAGAGCGGAAGACGCGTGGGTATCTCGGAGATGACGGTGACCAATCAAGCGGGCAAGCTCATCGCCCGGGCCACCGGCACGACTATTCCGGTGAGCTAGATTGAGCGTAGATTTGGTTCGGTGTTGGCTGCAGTCGATTTGCAATGTCATTGCGAGTCCCGATAAAATCGGGACGCGGCAATCTCAAGGATACAAGATGAGATTGCTTCGCTCCGCTCGCAATGACACCAAATGTGGAGAGAATCCTGAGCGTAAACCATTTGACAGCGCAAATTTTCTTATGGTAAACTATCCCGTTGAGTCGTCGGTAAGGTGATATCGGATGTCGAGAATGTTTGGCCGGCCAGAGATTAACGGGTTCATCTTTACCGGGCGCACCAGGGTGCGCTTGGGAGGTTGAATAGAAAGCTCGATATTTGGTCGCCTTGATTTATTGAGGAATCTGATATAAGTACCTCCCAGATCGGGAGGTTTCTTAATTATAGAGGGCCTGTAGTTTAGTGTTGAACAAAGCGATGGCAGTGGACAATCTGGATACCATTCCCAAGCTCATCCGCTACAACTCTGAAAAGTGGGGCAGCCGGACGGCTATGTGCATGAAGCAGTTCGGCATCTGGCAGCGATATACCTGGCAGGAATACTACCAGGCCATCAAGTACTTCTCGCTGGGCTTGCTCAGCCTGGGCCTGGAGCCGGGAGATGTGGTCTGCATCATTGGTGATAATGAGCCGGAATGGTTCTGGGGCGAGTTCGCCACGCAGGCGGCGGGGGGTATTGTCACCGGCGCCTTCGTTGATTCCATCCCTTCCGAGGTGAAGTATATCGCCTCTCACTCCGATGCTAAGTTTGCTATTGTGAATGACCAGGAACAGACGGACAAGTTCCTGGAGATACGAAATGAGCTGCCGCTGCTGAAGAAGGTCATCTACTGGGACCCCAAGGGCCTGCGTAACTATGACGACCCCATTCTTATCAGTTTCCGCGAGGTCACTGAGATGGGCTTGGAGTATGAGAAGAGCCACCCCGGCCTTTTTGAACAGAATGTGGACAAGGGCAAGGGTAGCGACGTGGCCTTTATTTACTACACCTCGGGGACTACCGGTCTGCCCAAGGGGGCTATCCTGACCCACCGCGCGTTGATTACCACTGCCCGCGGCTTCATCAGCCGCTATCCTTTGAACGAAAACGATGACCTGATTTCCAACTTTCCGGCGGCCTGGGTGGGCGACAGCTACTTTGCCACCATCCCGCACCTGCTGACCGGCGCCCGGCTCAACTTTCCCGAAGAGCCGGAGACGGTGGCCGCGGATACCCGTGAGGTGGGGCCGAACTTTGTTATCTACGGCCCGCGCCAGTGGGAAGGCCTGGTCAGTGAAATCCAGGTCAAGATTATCGATGCTTATCCTCTGAAGCGGTTTGCCTATCACCTGTTCTTACCCGTAGGCCACAAGATAGCCGACTTCAATTTCAAGAACCAGACCCCGGGTCTATTCTGGCGGGCGCTTCACGGGATAGCCTATCTGCTTCTCTTCCGTCCCCTCAAGGACCGGCTGGGATTGGGCAAGGTGAGGGTTGCTGTGACGGGAAGCTCGGTGTTGAGCCTGGATACCTTCCGGCTAATTCATGCCCTGGGCATTGAGCTGAGGCAAAACTACGCCAGCACGGAGGCGGGTTTCATTTCCTCTCACGGCAAGGGGGAGATTGCCTACGAGAGCGTGGGCCGGCCGGCGGTGGGCACCGAGGTCAGGGTAATGGACAGCGGGGAGCTGCTGGTAAGAAGCGACTGCATGTTCACCGGATACCTCAAAGCCCCGGAAAAGACCGCCCAGACGCTGATTGACGGCTGGTGCCACACCGGGGATGCCGTCTATGTTAATGATAACGGGCACCTGATATTCATGGACCGGCTGGAGCACCTGGGTGAGCTGCGTTCCGGTATCAAATACGCGCCACAGTATATCGAGGGCAGGCTCAGGTTCAGTCCCTACATACGTGATGCCATGGTGGTGGGTGGCAAGGATAAAGAGTTTGTCTCGGCGATAATCAACATCGACTTTACCATGGTAGGCAAGTGGGCGGAGCGTAACCATATTGCCTATACCACTTTTGTTGACCTGTCGCAGAAGGACGAAGTCGCTCGGTTGGTCGAGAAAGACCTGGCGCGGGTAAACGGCTATCTGCCGGAGTCGGCCCGGGTGAGAAAATTCGTGCTGCTCCACAAGGAGTTCGACCCGGATGAGGCCGAGCTTACCCGGACGCGGAAGCTGCGCCGGGACTTCGTGGAGAAGCGTTATAAGGACCTGATTGACGCCATGTATAAAGAAGGCACGCAGGTGACGGTGGAAGCCCCGGTGACCTACCGGGATGGCCGCAAAGGGAGTGTCACCACCGATATTAAGGTCAGGAGTATTTAGAGAAATGGCTGAGCTGCTGCAGTATTTGACGAGCGGGCTCGCGGTGGGGATGGTCTACGCGCTGGTGGCGCTGGGTTTCGTCCTGATATGGAAGTCCAGTAGTGTGGCCAATTTGGCGCTGGGCCAGCTGGTGCTGCTGTCGTCGTGGTTCACCTATGGGATGCTGGTGCAGGCCAAATTCCCCGCCTGGCTGGGTTTCCCGCTGGTGGTCCTCTTTGCGCTGGCCCTGGGCTGGATTATCGAGCGGTTTATCCTGCGCCCGCTTATCGCCCAGCCCATCCTGTCGCTAATCACGGTAACCCTCGGCGTGGCCTACTTTATTGAGGGTGTGGTCAGCTTTATCTGGCCGTGGAGCGTGGCCGCGCTGCCCCGCCTGTTCCCTACCGAACCCATCCGTTTCGCTGGAGCGGTGGTTTCCCAGGAATACCTCTGGGTAACCTTTATCTCCCTGGTGGTATTCGGGTTGCTGACCATCTTTTTCAAGTACCACAAGATGGGTATTGCCATGCGGGCCACCGCCGACGACCAACTGGCGGTGCAGGCCTGCGGCATCCCGGTAACGGTGATTTTCTCGCGCTCCTGGATGTTTGCCTGCGTGGTGGCGGCCGTTGGTGGGGTCCTTATCTCCAGCATCGGCGGCATCACCTACGGCCTGGTGGAGACCGGGCTGAAGGCTTTTTCCGTGGTGATTCTCGGCGGGCTGGACTCTTTCCTGGGCGCGATCATTGCCGGGCCGATAATCGGGCTGGCGGAAAGCCTGGGCGGCGGCTATCTGACGCCCTTGACGTGGGCGGGCGTTAAGGATATTATACCCTTTATCATCATTATTATCGTGATGCTTATCAAGCCCTACGGGCTGTTTGGCGAGACCCGCATAGAAAGGATATAGATGGGTCTACCCAGTGGCACTCGTAATTACACTTATGCGCAGGATATGGCGATTCTACGCACCAGGACGCACTGGGCGCTGTTTATCGGCTTTCTGGTGTTGCTCTTTGGCGCACCGCTGTATTTGAGCGGCTACTGGCTGGGCGTGGCCAACCTGATTGGCATTACCCTGATTGCCGCCACGGGACTAAACCTCCTGGTGGGGTATTGCGGGCAGCTATCCATCGGCCATGCCGGCTTCATTGCGGTTGGTGCCTATACGACGGCTATTTTTACTAACCGGCTGGAGCTGCCCTTTCTGGTGGGCCTTATCGGTGCCGGGGTGGTGGCTGGAATCGTCGGGCTTATCTTTGGTATCCCCTCGGTGCGGGTCAAGGGCTTTTATCTGGCCATTACCACCATTGCCGCCCAGTTCATCATTATCTGGGTTATCAATCACTGGTCCTCGGTAACCGGCGGCTTTGTTGGTATAAAAGTGCCCTACGCTTCCATTGGCCCTCTGGTGTTCCGCAGCGAGTCAAGCCAGTTTTATCTCATCTTTACTATTGCCGTCATCTGCACCTTCTTTGCCAAGAACCTGGCGAGGACCAGGGTGGGGCGGGCGTTTATCGCGGTCAGAGACAACGACCTGGCGGCGGAAGTAATGGGCATCAATCTCTTTTACTACAAGCTACTTGCCTTCTTTATCGGTTGTTTCATGGCGGGTATAGCCGGCGCACTGCTGGCCCACTGGGTCGGCTTCATGAATGCCGAGCATTTTAGCCTGACCGAGTCGATACTGTACATTGGCATGATAATTATCGGTGGGTTGGGCACCACGCTCGGCCCCATCCTGGGGGTAGTGGTTATCCGGCTGCTGCAGCAGGTGTTGACCATACAACTGGTGCCTTTTCTGGAGGAGAGCCTGCCTTTACCCTCCGGATTTGCCACCGGGGTGACCCCGATGTTATTCGGGCTGGCAATCATACTTTTCTTGATACTTGAGCCCAGGGGACTGGCCCACCGCTGGATGCTGTTTAAGTCGGCGTATCGCCTTTGGCCATTCTCATATTAAGAAGGAGGGCTCCAGTCCATGTAGTACGGTTCGGGGAAAAAAGATGTTTGGAATATTAAGGAGGCTAGGATGAAACGTAAGAAAATACTGGTTTTGGCGGTAGTCTGCCTGGCATTGCTACTGGTAGTGTTGCCTTTTGCCAGCGCCTGTGCTGCCAAAGGCCCAAAGCCGGGGCAAGAGCTCAAGATAGGCATGATGACTCCTACCACGGGGCCGGCTGCGGAAAAGGGGAGCCCCATGGGGCACGCCAATCTTGACGCCATGGAATACGTTAATACCGAACTCGGCGGCGCCGGCGGGTATCCTATCAAGGTCCTGTGGTATGACAGTGGCTACGATGCCGCTAAAGTAGCGACCTTTGTCAAACGGTTCATTGACGAGGGGGCTCTGCTATTTACCGTTGCCTCGTCCGCCGAAATGAGCTGGGCCATGGAGCTGGCCAACCGGGCGGAGTTCCCCGGTCTGGCTTCTTTTACCGCTCCCAGTTTGTACCGTCCACCCAAGCACATCTATGGCCAGATGCCGGACTACGGTGATGACTGGACAGCCTTTGCTAACTACTATATGAAGAATGTCTGGAAGGGTACTGGAAGACCCAAGATGGCGCTGGAGTTGCTCAATAACCCCACCGGCTACGGGGCCCGGGATGCCGCTAAAGCGATGGCTGACAAGCTGGGCATTGATATTATTTCTACCGATGAGCACACCGCGACCACTATTTCCGAGATGGACGCGTTGACCAGGATTAAGGCGGCGAAGCCTGATGTCCTCTATATCTCCAGTACGCCGAAGCCTACTGCGGTCATCCTCAAGAATGCCCGTGACCTGGGTTTACTGACGGGTACAACTATTGGCCTGGGGCATGCCGGCATCACCAAGGCGCTGGTTGATATTGCCGGCGTTGATGTTGTCGAAGGGGTGTATGGTGTATTCCCTACTGTCAACTGGGACGATAATGTGCCCGGTATGGCCAAGATGACGGAGTATGTCAAGAAATTGCATCCCAACGACTATGGTAACATGGACTACATAACCTCCTGGGCACAAAGCCTGATAGTAGCCGAGATTCTGAAGAACGCGGTAAAGAACGTCGGCTACGATAAGCTGGCCAAGGGGGGTGTGGAGGCATACCAGGCTATTGAGACTCAGGGTATCCAGAAGCTAAACTACGATGTGGCGGGCCTGCACGGTCCGGCAATCTATACCCAGGGAGACAACCGGCTATCGAAGTCAGTCAGGGTGTTCCAAATCAGGAAGGGAGTTATCACTCCTGTAACCAACTGGCTTGAGGCACCGATGATTAAGTACGAAGACTTCCCCTGGTTCGGAAAATAGGATAGAATAGCTGGGCGCTGGCTTTTGCCAGCGCCCAGTGAGGTATGCCATGCTTAAATTGAATAACATTGAGGTGACTTACCTCAATGTTATCCGAGTGCTGCACGGCGTTTCGCTCAATGTGGAGGACGGCTCCATTGTGGCCCTGCTGGGGGCCAATGGCGCCGGCAAGAGCACCACCCTCAAAGCCATCTCCGGGCTGCTCCGTGTTGAGGAAGGTGAGGTTACCGACGGTAGCATCGAGTGGAACGGCGAAAGGATAGACAAGAAAAGCGCCGAAGAGGTCGGCAAGCGGGGTATTATCCAGGCGTTGGAGGGTCGGCGGGTGTTCGAGCACCTCACTGCCGAGGAAAACCTCATGGTGGGTGCCTATCACCGCCGCGACCGTGGAGTTAAGGCAGACCTGGCCATGGTCTATGATTACTTCCCGCGCCTTAAGGAGCTGCGGCGCAATAAGGCCGGCTACCTTTCGGGGGGAGAGCAGCAGATGCTGGTCATTGGCCGGGCCATGATGGCCACACCTAAGCTCATGATGCTGGACGAGCCCTCGCTGGGCCTGGCGCCGCTGCTGGTGGAGGAAATCTACGATATAATCCGCCGCTTCAACACCGAGCATAAGACATCGGTCTTGCTGGTGGAGCAGAATGTCAGGATTGCTCTCAGTATCGCGCAGTGCGGCTATGTCATGGAAAACGGTCGGGTGGTACTTGACGGGACGGCTGATTTCCTTAAGAATAATGAGGACGTGAAAGAGTTTTACATGGGCCTCTCGGCGATGGGCACGCGTAAGAGCTACCGCGAGGTAAAACACTACAAGAGGCGAAAGAGATGGCTGTAAAAGCTGGCCCGGAAGAGTTCTTTGATAAGCTTGAGGTCATGCCGGCCGAGACCAGACAGAAGTACCTTAACCGCAAGCTGGCCCAGACGGTAGCCCGCGCTTACCGCCAGGCCCCGGCGGTGAAGAAAATCTTTGATAAGGCCGGCGTCAGCCCTACTCAGGTCAAAACAGTTAAAGACCTGGAGCGGTTGCCCGTCACCCGCAAGACCGACCTGATAGAGCTGCAGAAGAAAAAGCCGCCCTACGGCGGTTTTCTGACTATTCCGCCGGAAGATGTTGAGCGCGTCTTCATGTCGCCCGGACCAATCTACGAAATCCAGCACTCGGGCATAAAGTGGTTTGCCAAGTCTTTCTGGGCGGCTGGCTTCCGCAAGGGAGACGTGGTGGTCAACACCTTTACCTACCACATGTCGCCGGCGGGCGTCCTGTTCCATGAGGCGCTGCGCGATTGCGGGGCAACGGTGGTGGTGATGGGCACCGGCAATACCGAAATTCAGATTCAGACCATGCGCGACCTTAAAGTTACCGGCTTTGTCGGTACGCCAACCTTTCTGATGACTGTTATCAAGCGGGCGGAAGAGATGGGCCACAAGTTCCGCCAGGACTTTGCCGTGAAGCGCGCCTGGTTTACCGGTGAGATGCTGCCGGCCTCGCTGAGAAAGACCTTTGAAGAGGAATACGGCATCGATACCAGGCAGGCTTATGCCGTTACCGAGCCGGGCGGGGCCATCGCCTACGAGTGCCGCCAGAAATCTGGGATGCACCTCATGGACGAATACGTGGTCGAGATAGTCGACCCGGAGACCGGCAAGCAGCTGGGGCCGGGGGAGATTGGCGAAATCGTGGTCACTCCCATTCATAACAAGGCCTGGGGGCTTATCCGTTTCGGCACCGGTGACATGTCTGCGTATACCACCGAAGTCTGCCCGTGCGGGCGGACGGCTAACCGCTTGACGGGCATCGTGGGACGGGCGGGCGATGCCATTAAGGTAAGGGGCATGTTTGTCGTCGCCCGGCAGGCAGAGCAGGCCATCCTGAGCTTTGACCAGGTAGCGCGCTTCCAGATAGTGGTGGGACGGCGGGAGCACCGCGACGAGATGACGCTGAGGCTTGAGCTCAAGCCGGAAGCTGGTGAGCCGGACAAGCTGGCCGAAGACCTGAACCGGAAATTCCATGATGTCTGCCGCATCAAGATAGACCGGTTTGATTTTGTGGATGAGGGCACGCTGCCCGCCGAGTGTAAGAAAATAGTGGATGAACGTACCTGGCGCTAGCCGGGGACTGCCCCCTGCTTGCCCAGGTAGGCTGAAATAACCTGCGGATTGGTCCTGATTTCTTCCGGAGTGCCCTCGGCAATCTTCCGCCCGAAATCGAGCACCACAATTCTATCGGCGATATCCATGACCACGCCCATGTCGTGCTCAACGAGCACAATGCAGCTGACTCCGTCGCGGAGCACCGGCGTGTCCGGATAGGTATCTCCCTGGCCCTCAAAGATATCGATGATGAAGCGGGCGATGTCCTCTTTCTCTTCCAGGTTCATGCCGGCCATCGGCTCATCCAGCAGCAGGACTTTAGGTTCCAGGGCAAGGGCACGGCCAAGCTCAACGCGCTTGCGCATCCCGTAAGGCAGGACCCCGACCACCCTGTTTCTGATTGGCTCGATTTCGAGGAAATCAATGATGTCTTCCACGGTGTGACGGTGCCTTATTTCTTCCTTATGCGCCCCACCGAAATAGACAGCGCTGCTGAGGAAGTTCTGTTTCATCAGCATGTGCCGGGCGGCCATGATATTGTCCAGCGTGCTCAAGCCGGTATAAAGCTCAATATTCTGAAAGGTGCGGGCTAAACCGAGCTTGGCGGCGCGGTCGGGGCGAATGCGGGTGATGCGGTGGCCGTCATGGTATATCTCGCCCTTTTGCGGCTTGTAGAAGCCGCTGATGCAGTTTAATATGCAGGTCTTGCCGGCGCCGTTCGGCCCGATGATGGCCAGAATCTCCTTGTCCCTGATATCCAGGCTGGTATCGCTAAGAGCCTTTACCCCGCCGAAGGAAAGGGAGAGGTTTTCGATGCGGAGCTTGACCTGGTTCTCCTGGCTCACTGCTGGTGCTCCTTCATCAGCTCGAAAAGCGGATTTTTCTCGGCTTCCTCTTTGAATAGATTGTCCCGGTATTGTACTACCCGCTCGCATTCCGCACCCTGGCACGCCAGGTTCCGGTCCACCTGCTTCTGTCTCTTCTTCAGTAGACTGAGCGTTTCTCTGGTGGGCTCACCGTATTTCTTATAGCCGGTGCACTTAGCCGTACCGTCTTTGTAGACCATTAGTGTTACTTCATCATCTACCGCGTCGCAGTGGATGGTGGTTGCGGTCACCTGCCAGTTTACCATGATAAAACCCCCTTGCTCGCTATTCATCTTACTATTCTGGAGGCTAGAATTCAAATTGTTAGACTTAGAATATGAGGCTAAGGCTTTGCCTAGCAACCGTGATTTGGCTATCCGTATTATGTATTATATAAGTAGGAAACAGAGACAGAGAATATACCGTTTTATTACAGTCCCTAGAGTCAGAAATGGCGATATTGATGTACAGGTTCTGTCTCTTCTAATTCAGTGGTTGATACACTGTTCCAAATATTACCGCAATCCTTGCAACTGCAAGCCCATTTTGCATAATATCCATCATTGAGCCTGTCATCCTTACTTTTGTTTTGTCTGGTCTCCAAGTCATTAAGTACGTTCTTGCCGTTACAAAATGGGCACTGGGAGAGTGGCCCTAGCTGATGTGGTTCTATTTTGTTACTTATTCGGAGATAAATGATTACATGGCCAACGCGAACACCTGCTTTATCTGCGATATCTTTAGCTACGTATATCAAAGGTTGATGCATGTTCAGCTTATCGTAGAGTTCACGCCTGAAAGGAAGTAGTCTCTTAATAATGTCATCTGACAGATTGAGTACGGGTGCTCCCTTAGGGACTCCCCTTAAATCACGAGCACCAACATATCTGACAATATTAGCTGGTATGCAATAAAACATCCATACCAGCGAGGGCGGACTCCACCATCCCAAGAACAATGATGTTAATGTAAACTCCCAGAAGTGTTTGTTCAGGCAGGACCGACATAAGTTTGCTTTTTGTTTCCGCCTAGACCACATAAACACAACGCCGATGGTCTGATGGAGTGTTATGTATTTCGTTGGTGCCTCGACATAGCAGAAATCACAAAAACTATATTCGTCTTCAGTAAACATAGTGGTCCTCCAAATTTATCTATAGAATACAATCCATTCGTAATCTCGTCAAGCACTCTTAGCTAATGATGAGCTTACATCCGCTTGACTCAGCCGCAGGTGCTCGGCTAAAATGGACTGCGGTATCCCCTCATTAATTGCCGCGGTGATTGAATCTAAGAAGGAGGCTTTATGGTCGTCGACTACAAAAAGGAAGGCAGAATTGCTATCTTCACCATTAACCGCCCGGAAGCATTTAATGCCATCAGCGTGCAGGTAAACCAGGAGCTGTGTGACGCGCTGATTGATTTCCGGGATGACAATGAGCTTTGGGTGGGCATC
>JAUYDJ010000200.1 GCA_030690025.1 Chloroflexota bacterium
GGCAGGACATGGGAATATGTATCCAGTGTTATTGCTACTGAGCTATGCCCAAGTCGCTCACTGACGACTTTGGGATGCACACCTTGGCTCAGCATGATAGTGGCATGGGTATGGCGGAGGTCATGTAGACGCATCCTGGACATCCCCAAAGATTTGGCCAGTTTGTGGAAAGCCTTGGTAACACTGTTAGGGGGTAATGGAGTACCGTCTGGATAGCAAAACACTAAATCGTCTGTCATGAGCATGTGTCCGAGCAGTTTTTTCTCCAACTCTTGATTGGCTCGATGCTCCCGCAGTAATAGTGCCAGTGAAGGTGACAAATCTACAAGTCGGCGACTGCGTTTAGTTTTAGGCTCGCTGAATACATATCCTTTCTTAGGTACATGATGCAGTGTTTGTACTACTGAGAGTGTCGCCAAGTCCAGGTCGATATCCCGCCACCTGAGTCCAAGTAGTTCACTACGTCGGAGTCCGGTGTAAAGGGCTGTATAAAACGGAACGTAATAAGGGGTGTCATGAGCCGCATCCAGGAAAATATGCACATTCTCAGGCTCAAGCGTGACCACTTCCTTGCTATCCGGCCGTGGCGGATCCACTGCCTCAGCAATGTTCCGGATAAGGATGTCATGTTTCACGGCATATTTCAGGGCTTCGTGTAAGACACGGTGGTGGTGTTTTACCGTTTGAGCTGATAGCCCACCCTTGCCATCCCGTCTGCCGCGCTCTAACATACGAGCATAATAAGCCTGGATGTGTGACGGCTGTAAAGCATTCAATAGAAGCCGCCCTAATTCCGGGATGAGGTGAGACCTTACGATATCCGAGTAACCATCAGCAGTGGTCGGTGCCGTGTTTGTGACTACATAGTCTCGTAGCCATTGCTCGAGGTATTCCCCTACCGTCAGTTTAGTTGGCTTTACTAGGAGGCTGGGTCACGACTCGGACGTGTGACAGATTCCGTCATCAATGGCGGTTATAATGCCCATATGCGTCACTTGTGTAACCAATTAACACATTTTAACAAGGCCTGGTGACGTTTTCGTCAACGCCTCGGACTGGTGACCCAAGCTCCTAGGGCCCGTTACTGAGGCTGGCCAGCAGGCTGCCGCGGCCCGGTATGGACTCCCAGCAGTTCAACCGGCGGAAGATTTCATAATATTGGGAAGCCCCGCTGGAAATAACCGGCTTTCTCAAGTCGGTCTCCAGGGGCTGGAGGATATCCAGCGTGAGTGAGCCGGCTCCGGAAATCACCACGCAATCAGCCTGCGGGTACATATCGGCGACCTTCTTAGCGGCGCGGTAGATGAGACTCATGGCGAACCGGCGCGTGGGGTGTCGTCTCACCTCGTCATCGTTAGCATAGTATCCCAGGCGAACGAAGCTCTCGTTACCGAGGACATTGAACCCGGCCTCTTGGAGGAAGTCGGTGTACCGCTTGCGCCAGCCTTCGTAATAGTAGGTGCTGGACACCGCTATAGACTTAGCGCCCATTTTCTTGAGAGCGGCTATCACGGCCAGCCCCATGAATACCGCTGGCAGCCCGGTCTTTTTCTCTACGCGTGCGTGCAGTTCTCTGGTGGCGGCCAGGCCGCCCTCCGGGCAGAACGAGTAGGGCGTGCCGCTCTGCGCAATCAGGTCAACCCCGACTGCTTTGAGCACATCCGCGCAGTGCTCCACCTGCTTGGCCGCTTCCTGAATGCCTTCCACGGTGAAGTCGAACTTGGACGGTACTCCGTTTCGGGTCATGTAGGTATGCTGGAAGGTAATGATAAAGCCTTCGGGAGCGATTTTCATGAACTCCCAGCCGCTCAGGCACAGGTTCGGTACCCCGATGAAGCCAACAAAACCCCGCCAGCCCGGGTCTTCGCCCCACCGTTGAAATTTCCGCTTGTCGATGTCTATGTCCATACGCCTCCTTTTAAAATTAAACTTCCCACGACCTTACGGTCGGGGTATTAGCTTATTTCAAACTTCGTTTGCCCCGCATCTTTTTTACCCTGATTTTCGATGTATGCCCGGATGACCGCTTCATCGACACCTACCGTTGATGCAAAATATCCTTCCGACCAGATAGCATCCGTTCCCCAATATACTTGTCGTAAGAACGGGAATTTTTGCTTCAACTCTCGTGAGGTGTTCTGTTTAATAATTCCAATCACTTTACCAACCGCTACTATTGGCGAAATTGAAATATGAACGTGAATATGGTCCTTATCATGATTCACTGTCTTGAACCGAATCAAAGGATAGTGCTCCGTAATTTCCGCCAACTTTTTGTTAATATAGGCAAAAATTCCCTCATTTAGTATTTCTTTCCTGTATTTTGCAACCAGTACTATGTGATATTCACACTGGTAGACACAATGCGAGAGATGAATTAGCTCCATTCCTCATATTATACTCCCAGGAAAAAATGCGGGGAGAACTCCATCCCTCGACCTTACGGTCGGGGAATTAAGTTAGGTAAGTTAAATTAACGCATTTCGGGGGATTTGTCAAATCGTTCATGTCAAATCGTTCATGTGCGGTCCCCGAAATTTGGACAGGTTGTTAAGAGCGGGTTCTGCTCCTAAAATAACAGAGACAGAATAGGAGGAGCAGGACATGAAACAGAACCGAAGGAAGCACAGCCCATCATTTAAAGCCAAAGTAGCCCTGGAAGCGCTCAAGGGCGAGGAGACAACAGCCGAACTGGCCAGCCGGTTTGAGGTGCACCCGAGCCAGATACGTGCCTGGAAGAAGTCATTGGCTGAAGGTGCCGCCGGCATCTTTGGCGATAACCAAGACCAAAAGAAGAAGGACGATGAGGGCCTCATGGCTCAGCTATACCAGCAGATTGGCCGGCTCAAGGTGGAACGGGATTTTTTAGAGAGCAGGTTGGGTCGCTGAGCGTGGAGCGGCGGCGTGCTGTGGTTGACCGCCGGCATCCGTCGCTCTCGGTGGTACGTCAGTGTAAGTTGCTGGACATCAGCCGCCCGGCCTGTACTACCAACCTGTAGGAGTCTCTCAGGAGGATATCACTCTTATGAAGATGATTGACCGTCAATATCTGGCTACGCCGTTCTACGGGGCACGTCGGATAGCCGCGTGGCTGAAGAATCAGGGATATAGGGTCAACCGGAAACGTGTCCGGCGACTGATGCGCATAATGGGACTCAAAGCCATCTACCGGCACCCCAGGACCAGCCAGCCGGCACCAGGTCATAAAATCCATCCCTATTTGTTGAGTGGTATGGAGATAACACGGCCAAATCAGGTATGGGCAGCCGACATCACCTATATCCCCATGGCACGGGGATTCCTGTACCTGGTGGCCATTATAGACGTGTACAGCCGGTATGTGCTGGCGTGGAGGCTATCAAACACCCTGGACGGCGGCAAAGGTCTCGCGGTCAACGATCGACGGCCAGGCATAGTAGGTGCTGGGGCGGATCCCTTCCCGGCGGCAGATGTCTCTGATGGGCAGTGGTGGCATGATGGGCTGGTAGGCTAGACAGATTAAGACTGACCAGCGAAGGATAGCTCCAAGCTATCCTTCGCTTTTTTGGAGAGCAAGTTAGCGCATTACGTTGGGCAGCCAGAGAGCCAGTGGCGGGAAAGCGAGCAGCAGGCCAATAACTACCACATCCAGGCACGCAAACGGAATGGCCGCCCGGAAGATATCACCCATGGTGGTATCAGGCGGCGCCACCCCCTTCATGGTGAATAAAGGCAACCCGAACGGCGGCGTGATTCCGGACACCTCCATGTTGATGAGAAACCCTACCCCGAACCAGACCGGGTCGAAGCCCAGACTACGCACAATGGGCATAAAGATGGGCAAGGTAACCATCATTACCGCCGTCGCTGACAACGGTCCGCCCAAAATCAGTGCCACAACGTGCATACCAACTATTGCAAGAATGGGGCTCATCTGCATACCCATGACCAGTTCTATCAAGTGTTTACTGGCCTGGGTGTATGCCAGTATCTGGCTGTAAGCTACTGCCCCAGCGAGGATGAACAGCACAAAGCCGGAGGTCCTCATGGCATCGGTGATAGACCTCTTTACCACCGTCCAGCTTAACCGCCGGTAGCAGGCAATCAGGATGTAGACGCCAACGGTGCCGGTAGCGGCTGCCTCCGACGGCGTGGCGATACCCAGTATGATAACACCGGTTACCAGGAAGATAATGAGCCCTACCGGCAGGACATATTTGGCAACCAGAGTCATCTTTTTCCGCCAGGGTACCGCTGCTACTTCGTAGCTGGGGGCCAGTGAAGGCTGAAGCCAGCACCTCAGCACTATATAAGTAATAAAGACTGCGGCCATAGTCAAACCCGGGACGACAATGGCCACCAGGAGTTTGCCCAGGGAGATATCACTGATAGTAGCCAGGATGACCGCATGCGCGCTCGGCGGAATCATGGCCGCCAGACCGCCGGCGCCGAGAATGGGCCCCAGGCTCATGCTCTTCTTGTAGCCCCGCCTTTCCATCTCCGGCGTCAGTGACGAGCCCAGTATGGCGGTGCTGGCCGCCGCCGAGCCGGTCAGGGTGGCAATAAGGGTACCCCCCGCCACCGCTACCAGGCCCAGCCTACCCGGCAGGCGCCCCAGCAGCTTATCAATGGTGTCAATCATCTGGGGGCCTATGGCCGAGCGGAACATCGCTTCACCCATGAGGATAAACAGGGCCAGCGGCAGCAGGCTATAGCTGTTGATACTCTGATAGATGCTCAGGCTAAGCTGGCGT
>JAUYDJ010000272.1 GCA_030690025.1 Chloroflexota bacterium
CAGCCAAGGGTTCGCCGGCTTTACGCCCACAGGGCAGGGCGCCCATCTTCTTGCCCACGGAAAAGTGCCAGCCCTGGCCATTGCGGTTGATGGCATAGGGGTAGCCGAAGATGTTCTTCTCGGAGAAGATGACGCCGGCGGTAAACTTGGCCACGTCTTTCAGCAGCTCATCTACCTCGACGATGTCGTTACCGTATTTAGGTACGGCCAGGCACATCTGCCGGATTTCCTCACCCCGCCTGCCGTCAAAGTTGGCATCCAGGGTCTGGACAAGCTCAGTCATGGCCACTTTTTTATCGTCGAAGACGAGCTTCTTGATGGCCATCAGGGAATCGGCGGCGGGTATCAGCCCGCGGTCCTTCTGAAACCACATGCGGTAGCTGGGCAGGCCGCCGGCGGCAAAGTCCTTGCCCTTTTCCATGCAGCCGGGCAGCAGCGCCGAGGCCAGTGGCCGGCGCCAGGACTGCGCCTGGACGGCGAAGGCGATGCGGTCGGCGGCCATGGCCTTTCTCATGATGAACTCACACTGCTTCTTGAAGGCAGCATAAAACCGGTCAAAGGTATCAAAAGTGGTTGGGTCGCCGGTCTCCGGGCCAATCCGTTTGCCGGTGGTGGAAGACACGCCGTTGTGCAGGGCCAGGTCCACCGCGAGCGCCACGTTAAAGACCTGCGGAATCATCTGGCAGCCTTCATCGGCCGGCGTTGCCTGGGAGCAGCCGCCGCCGCCCCAGTCGCGGGCGTTCTCCAGGGTGACGCCGCGCGCCACCATGTATTTCACGATGTGCTCGCTGTTCTGGAACTGAGGCACGCCGCCGCCGGCGCGGATATTGGTCTCGATAGCCTTGAGCATAATCTGGCGCGGAATCCCGCGGTGCCACCTGACCGGGATGTGCGGCTCGGCCAGTTTCATCAGCCCGGCCATGTGCAGAATCAGGTAGGTCATTTCACTGCTGGCATCCTGTCCGTCCCGGGTCAGGCCGGCCAGAGTCACGTTGGCAAAAGGCCCTTTCTGGATGTACTCCCGCCAGTCTATGGCCGCCACCCTTTCCTGCCGGGCCAGGTAGATGAGCAGCCCCCCGATGAGGTCGGCGGCCTTCTCTACGGTCAGACGGCCTTCCGCAATATCTTTCTTAAAGTAGGGGTACAGCAGCTGGTCAATCAGGCCCAGCCCCATCGGCGGCGCGACGCCGTTCTCCAGGAACAGGGACAGGTGCAGGAAGACAATAGTCTGGCACGCCTCCTGGAAACTCCGCGGTGGATTTTCCGGCACCCATTCCAGCGTTCGGGCAATCTCTTCCAGCTCGGTGCGACGGTTGGGGTCTGCCTCCGTAGAGGCCATTTCCCCGGCACGCCGGGCATAGCGGTGCGCCAGGGTAATAACGGCGTTACCGGCAATAGTCACCGCCTGCCAGAAATGAAGTTTCTCGGCATCGGACTCCCTGTTATCCGACTGTTTAATACGTTCCGTGGCTTCGCCGATAATGCCACGCAGGCCGGTGGCAAACACCCGGGCAAAGTTGGGGCGGTCCAGCCACTGTGCCCACTTGGTCTCGCGCATGATGGCACCGGCTTCCACGGCGTCGTCATACCAGCCGCCGGTAGCGGCGTCAACCTTCGCCATCTGCTGCTCCACGCAGGTCTTGCCCTTGAAGAACTTCCTGGCCCTGTCTATGGCCTGCCAGTCCTCGGGGGTGACCGAGCCCCGCCACATCGGCCCGCCTAGGGTGATGCCGCCCTCGGCCATCAGCGCTTCCATGTAGGCGCCATCAAAGTCGCAGTGAGGGTCGGCGCCGCGGTAGTACTTGGTGTGCGAGCCGACCAATAGCTCCCCGAGGTGGATGACCACCGGGATACCGCCGGCTATCTTCGCCAGCTTCTTGGCCGAGCGTATGTCGAGAGGCTCGCCCTCGGTCTCCTGCCACGACTCCATGGCCAGCGTGATACGCTCGCTGGCGACGCCGAGCTGGCAGCTGAAGAACATTTCCTTGAAGCTCTTGAGGCGGTCGCTTAGCGACAGGCTGTCAATACTCGATAGTAGTCCTTCATCGAGTCTGGCCATCATTTCCCTCCGAATCCGGTCGTTCACCCAAGCGGTAGCGGGCGCTTTTTCCGTAGATTATCATTTACCGTGACATCCTGTCAAACGGTTATCTTAACGTCTGGCAATGAGAATACGTAGACTAAAATATATTGACACCCCATCAGTCTTGTGCTATAGTCTAGCCAATTTCTGTGTGCTTCTGGAATCAATTTCCCCCTGGAGTAAGAGTGTTATGAAGCTGGAAATGGCAAAGTTCCCGGTAAGGGATGTTAAATTTGGCGCTCAGACCAGCTACCGCAGTGGGACTCTTCTAATCAACAAAGATGAACTCATCGCTCTTGTCCTGGAAGATAAGAGAGTGGAGTCGGCTGATATGGAGGTGGCCTTCCCCGGGGAACAGACCCGGATTGTAAAAGTGCGGGACGCGGTGGAGCCGCGGGTCAAAGTGAGCGGGGCAAGCTGTGTTTTCCCCGGCATTATGGGGCCGGTGGAAACGGCCGGTGAAGGCCGCGACCATACTCTGCCCGGCGTGACGGTAATGGCCTCGGCGGAGTACCGTCCCACCGTGCTGAGCGGGACCTTCGCGCAGAATGCCGGGCTGGTGGACATGTGGGGGCTGGGGGCACAGCTGACACCCTTCGGTTCAACCATCAACGCCGTCCTTAAGTTCAAGCTTATCGACGGCGTTACCGAGCTGGAAGCCCATGCCGCTATTCAACTGGCCGAGATGAAGGTTGCCCGCCGCCTGGCGGAGACCACTCTGGAGCTAGTCCCCGAAGAGGTCGAGACCTTTGAGCTTGCTCCGGCCGACCCTTCTTTGCCGAAAGTAATCTATATCATGGGTTTGCTGACCATGTGGCACGAGCCTCATTCCAGCTTTGCCTACTACGGGCTGCCCATACGGGAGTCGCTGCCTACCTTTGTTCATCCCAATGAGCTTCTGGATGGCGCGGTCACTGAGGACGCGCGCCGCGGCGGCGGGTTGCGCCCCACCACCTGGGCGCTGATGAACTCGGCGGTGGTCCGGGAGCTGCTCAGACAACACGGCAAGCAGTTGAACTTCCTCGGGGTAATCCTGCAGCGTACCCGCTACGAAACTGAGTTCGGCAAGCACGTCAATGCTGCCGGCACTTCCCAGATGGCGAAATTGCTCGGCGCCGATGGCATCATTATTACCCGGATAAGCTCGTCGGGGAGCAACTACATGGATGTGATACTGACCGTCCAGGCCTGCGAGAAGAAGGGCATCAAGACGGTCTTTCTCACCCCCGAGTGGGGCGGCAAGGAGGGCACCGAGCTGCCACTCGTTTACTACGTCCCGGAGGCCAGCGCCATCGTCAGCACCGGCAGCTTTGAGCGAGATATCCCGCTGACCGCGCCGGCCAAAGTCATCGGGGTGGGTAACACCGACCAGGTGCAGGTCTTCATGGGGGATAAGCCGTTCTCTCCCCATGACAAGGTCACCTTGCCCGCGTCTTTCCTGTTTTTTGGCGGAGTGGACTGGTTCGGCACCCAGAACCTGACACGCACGCAGTATTAGCAAAATACCTGAACTTAAGATACAGAAGGAGGAGAAAATGAAAGGGAAAA
>JAUYDJ010000222.1 GCA_030690025.1 Chloroflexota bacterium
GGGTGCTGCCCTGGAAGCGGCCGTTAGCCTGACGCGGGAGGGAATCGACTGCCGCGTGGTGAACATGGCGACCATCAAGCCCCTCGATGAAGCCGCCATCATCAAGGCGGCGGAGACGGGCGCGGTGGTGACCGCCGAGGAGCACCTCGAGCACGGCGGACTCGGCAGCGAGGTCGCGAGGGTGATTGCCCGGCACCGTCCGGTGCCGGTGGAGTTCGTCGCTATCAAGGATACCTATGCGCAATCGGGCAAGTCGGCGGAGCTGCTGCAGCGTTACGGACTGACCGCGAAGGACATCGAGCAGGCCGTGCGGACGGTTATCGAGCGCAAGCTTTAGGCGTGACGGGCGCGGTGGGCCAGCTGACGGTTCTTGACTAAATCGGTGATGCCCACCAGGCCGGGCAGGGCGATGCCGTAGCTGATGAGCGCCCCGGAGACGCCCGCCCACCAGCTCACCAGCGGTAACGCCATAAACAGGACGCACATCGCGGGGGTCAGGTTTTTGACCAGGTAGAGAGTCAGCACGGTTGGCCCGGCCAGTATGAGTATGGGCACGGTGTTTAAGACCAGCAGGATGCCGATGGTGGTGCTTACTCCCTTGCCCCCCTTGAAACCGATGAAGACCGACCATTCGTGCCCCAGGACGGCCACCATGCCGGTGAAGAATACGCCCACCTGGGATAGATCGGCGGCGTGGGCAATAAGCACCGCCAGCACCCCCTTGCCGGCATCGATAAAGAAGACTGCCAGGCCTATCTTATGTCCCAACTCGCGGTAGGCATTGGCCGCCCCCACGTTCTGGTCGCCCAATTGCCGTATATCCTTCCCCATGAGGTGCCCGGCAATATAGGCGGTGGGTATAGCGCCGAGAGAGTAAGCCGTGATGATGACCAGCCAGGGCATGGTATTATCTCCTGGTGCCGGGGGTGGGACTCGAACCCACAAGGATTGCTCCGGAGGATTTTAAGTCCTCTGCGTCTGCCAATTCCGCCACCCCGGCTGAAGCTAATATTCAGTTGTTGTTTACCATAATGTCAGAAGTTGGCGTTAATTTGGCGTTAGTTTTTTGAAACACGCCTGCAGGGAGCACTTCGTCCAGTAACGCCATAGCATCCTCTTGCATACCCTCAATTATATGTGAGTAAGTGTCCATTGTAAACGCCACGCTTGCATGACCTAGCGCCTCACTGATAACCTTCGGCTTGGCTCCGCGCAGTAGCATAAGGCTGGCAAAGGTATGCCTCAAATCGTGAAAGCGGACATTCTCCAGTCCGGCCCGTTCTACTATCCTGTGAAATTCATGGCTTAACATCGACGGGTCAAGCGGCGTGCCGTCTACGTGGGCAAACACCAAGCTATCAAGAGCAAGCGGCTTCCCGAGCCGCCAGTAAAGCGACTCCCTATCCGCTCGATACTCCCTCAAGAATAACGCCAATTTTGGCGTCATGGCTACCCGTCTGCGGCTATGGGCTGTCTTAGGCTCTTTGAAAACGCACACGCCCCGGCGCTTGTAAAGCACCTGGCTAACCGAGAGCGAAAGCATATCAAGGTCAATATCTCGCCATCGTAAACCGAGCAATTCAGCCTGTCTAAGTCCAGTAGAAACAGCGGTATATATTACGGGATAGAATTGATTATCCGATGCGTTATCGAGCAAGATTTCAAGCTCACCTTGTGTTAATGTGCGCATAGTCTTACCCTTCCAAGACGGTGAGTCCACAAGGTCACAGGGGTTACGTCCTAGATAACCTTGACGGACTGCATACTTCAGGGCTTGGCTTAATAGCCTATGGTGCTTTGCAACAGTCCGGGGTGATAGCAGTTCGCAAGCCTTGCCGTAGTAAGTCTGTATCATCTGCGGGTGAAGTTGCTTTAACTGAGTATTCCCCAGGGCGGGTATCAAGTGGTGTTCTGCTATGTTTTGATAACCCTCTAGTGTCATGGCGCCACAGTTAGTCTTGACATACCCTTCAAGCCATTGGTGAAGGTGCTCTGCCACTGTAAGGCGTCCTGGCGGGGTGTATACGCCTTTATCAAGGCTACTTAATAGCTCGGTCAAGCGGCGCTGTGCATCACCTTTTCTGCCTCTTACCGTCTCGAAGTGGCGGCGGGGCTTGCCGTCCGGCCCGGTGCCGGTATATATCTGAATTTGCCATGAGCCTTTGCTCTTTTCACGGATGCTACCTCTCATTTTGATTTACCCCTTTCCTCTTTCGACTTATTTTGTCGCCTTGCTTCGTTTCCAACTCTGTCTTCCGAAGTATTTCTACCCACTCTTGAACCGACCTCTTTTTCGTAAGGCTCTTGTCATTAGCCAATAACTCAGCTAATTGAGCGTTACGCTCATCTTGCGTTAGCGCAACGCCTAGCGAGTAAACTTTCTTTCTCAACTTCTTTTCAAGTTCTTCTTCCTCCTCCCTTTCCCATGTTGGAAGGGGATGGATTCGGCCAGGGTACTTAGTAAATTCAGCCCGTCTATCTTTCTTGTTATAATTTATTAAATCAAAATCAAAGTCTCTGGTGTTAACAGGATTATCTAAAATCCAGTCAAGCCAATCCCTTAATGCATAGGCAGAAGCAAAATGTTCCAATAAAGTTGGGTCGTCAATAGTCTTGTGTAACCAGTAGCTCATTCAAGCGCCGTTGCGCGTCGCCCTTACGACCCCGGACCGTCTCGAAGTGCCGGCGCGGCTTACCATCCGGCCCTGTGCCGGTGTAGACTTGAATCTGCCATGATTGTTTCCCGCGTTGCTCTATCGAGCCTTTCATTTGCGCCCCCCTTTTTCGTCGGTAGACGGACTGAGTCCTAATTTCTTAAGCAGTGCTCGGTGAATGTAGGGAAAATCCGTGGCCTGTCCGGTGGCTTCCTGGATACGCTCCTGGACGGAACACCAGGCCGCAAAGTCCCAGATATCCTGAGGGTCGGTGAACAACTTGTAAAGCCTCGCTGCCCATAACGCATCCCGGATAGTGAAGTTGAATATCTCATGATCTTTATCCATGCGCGCGCGCCAATTGGCCACCCGCACCGGAATATCCGTTGGCTCCACCGATACACGCAGCACCATGAGCAGAGCTTCCGGCGGTATCGGATATTGCGCTAATGAGCCTATACTCCAAAGCGCGTCAATTCCCTTCGTTTCCGGTGATCTCCGGGCCAGGTTGGCGCGTATGTTAGCCAGCACCTTCCCCACGGCGCTAACGCCCGGCCAGTCGGGGCCAAAATTCTGGTCGAGACCTATCTCTTTCATTCGCTCGAGCAGTTCCCGGCGCAGACCCGTTGGCCCGTAGTCCGGATGCGCCAGGTGTATTTGGGCAATGAGCTCTTTGATTTCCAAGGTGATCAGGGCCCCCTGTGCCATTGTTGTTCTCCTTTATCCGTTTAGCGCTATGTAATTATAATGTCCTAAGCTGGACAATAGAGTTAATGTGTGAAATGCTTATCATGTAGTCTAGCATAATGGTGTTAAAAATGCCAGTAGGGGGATATAGGGGAATGGAAAGAAGTGACCGGTTGACCATTTCGGTGGGGACCGCGGCAAAAATGCTCGGAATCAGCAGGAATCTGGCTTACAACCTGGCCCGACAGGGTAAGCTGCCCGGAGTGCTGAAACTGGGCGAAAAGCGCCTGGTGGTCATCAAGGCCGCGATTGAGAAACTACTACAGTGTAACCAGTATCCGGCTTCGTGACAGTCGCCGGAACGATTGGGGGCGAGGGGTTGATCGGCCTAGCCCATAGCGGTGAGTATAGGTTAAACCCCGGAGTTCTTTCGCGACATGCTGTAAGAGAGCGGATAACATATTTCCTGGATGTTGAGAGACCATCCATGGCCAAATCACAAAATCGATGTCGGACAATTCAAGCAGATAACATTACTCCTGGATAGGCATGAGTTTATTTGAATCAATTACTAGAAATCGCATCTTTGTTGAAGGCAACTTGACTGAATCTATTAACCGGCGTTACCCAGTTCGAGCGCCTGGACTGGAGACAGCCGGACAAGAGGCCGAACCGTTTTCGAGTCGGTTTTCGGTCTAGCCCTCTAAAACATAGGAGCTAACCAGGTATTACCCAGGGTCAGCATTATTAAAGAAAGCTATTGTGTCAGGCGGCTATAACAGGGATTAGAATTCCCTTGGGGGCATTCTAATTCGTCCCCGCACCAATTTCGAGCCTATGCCGGACATGAAACCGAGAACTAAAGCCTGTAAGGGCGAGCAACTCGGTGACCCGCTGCAGGGCGAGCTGGCCACCTATGACCAGGTGGGACTCTTCCAGCGCTCGGTAAACCAGAAGACCGCCTACCGCTACCGCGGCGCCTTGCTGCAGTACCAGAAGGCGCTGCAGGGCAACCGGCCCACCGTCGAGCTGTCGAAGACTTTCCTGGCCCTTCTCCGCGAGCAGAACTTCAGCCCGTCCACCTTGCGCGTCTATCGGGCCGCGCTCCAGGGCTTCCATGCCTGGCGCGGCGAGAGCCTGGTCTTTCCCGTCCGCGTGCCGTACCACGCTCCCCCATATATCGAGGCCAGCGTGGTGCAGTCTTTGTTGACTCGGGCCAAGGACCGGCCGCGTGACTACCTGATATTGCTGCTCATGGCCCACGCCGGGCTGAGGCGGGATGAGACGGTCAACCTCAGGGTGGGCGGCGTTGGTGAAAAGGCCCTGCGCTTCCGCGGTAAAGGCGACAGCGACCGGATCGTGCCGAGGCCCGGACCTTGGCCGAGGCGGTACGACCTTTCTGTGCCGGCAAGCCAGCCGATGCGCCGGTGTTGGGCGTGGGGGAGGGGGGTAATATATCACGTGGTCAAGAAGTGTAGACCGTCAGCGATAATGGGACACAAATAGGGCCACTAGAACCGTA
>JAUYDJ010000273.1 GCA_030690025.1 Chloroflexota bacterium
GTTCCGGATGAGCTAATCGAGAAGGCACTGGAAGCCGCCCGCTGGGCCATGTCCGGCGGCAACGCCCAGCCCTGGGAGTTCATCGTGGTCAAGAACAGGGAGACCAAGCGCAAGCTGATGGAGCTGGTGCTGGAGAAGAACCGCTACCTGTGGGATATTGAAAAGACCAGAATCCCGGAGTTGAGGCATCCGGCTTACCGGCAATTTCAGGATGGCCAGAAGGAAAATATCCCTACTGAGAGTTTTGGGGACGCGCCGGTATTCATCATGGTCTGCGGCGACCCGCGCACGGTACAGGCTACGGTGCTGGGCGCCCAGTTCCTGCTCCAGGAGGGCGGCGCCTATGCCCATTTCCTGAAGAATGTGGCCAATGCTACCATGATTTTGCAGTTGGCTATCGCCGCCGGCGGCCTGGCCTCCCAGTGGACTTCGCTCAGCGCCACCATTGAGCCGCGCATCAAAGAGCTTTTGAATGTGCCCCCGGAGATAGCCGTCCATACCCTGGTGCCGGTGGGTTACCCGGCCTACCAGCCGGCCCCCGGTGTGCGTCGGGAGCTAAAGGACATTGTCCATTACGAGAAGTATGACCGGGCCAAATACCGCTCCGGCGACGACATCTTTAATTTCCTGGTGGAGCTGAGGCGGCGCACCCGGCCCAACTACCCTCCCGATAAAAAGGCATCGCCGGGATAGACAGTAAATAACTCTGTAAACACGTGTTACCTCATTTACACGGTGAGGATACCCTGTCTGGCGGATTTATCCTGACGGAAGGAGGGGGTAAAAATAGGAAAAATTCATTTCGGGACACTAGATTCGCAAAAAGGTAGTCCTGGGCAAAATATGAAAGGAGGAACAAATGAAAAGGACTAAGACCCTGACCTCGCTGGTGGCTGTTGGCATTGCACTGATTTTGGTTGCCTCAGTGTTAGCTGGCTGCAGCCAACCGGTCCCCGCTCCCGCACCGGCACCAGCCCCTGCACCGGCCCCAGCGCCAGCCCCCAAGCCAGCCGTAACGCCGGCCCCGGCACCTGCCGGACCGGTCATTCAATTGACGTTTGACACCAGTGATGGCACCTTTATCACCGACCCGATTCCCCGCTGGCAAATGGAGATTGAGAAAAGGACCGGCGGACGAATAAAGATAAAGACTACCTTTGATTTGCTCCCCATGAGGGAGGTCTGGCTCGGCGCGGTTGATGGCCGTACCGATATCGCTTACCAGCGCACCCCCTTTGCTGGCGGCAGCCCGCCCATGAGCCTGTGGGATATCGGTTCCCTGCCGTTCTTCTTTGATAATACCTACGAGTTTGAATCGGCCATGAACGACCCCGAGATGGATGCCATCATGCAGAAGAGCTTTGCCGAGGTAGGTCTCTACAAGCTCATGGACATGCCGTCAGGCATATCCGATGGCATCTTCTCTAACAAGGCAGTCAAGACGGTAGATGATTTCAAAGGGCTTAAAATCCGCACCATGGGCGTGACTCCCACCATGACCCTGGACCTGCTCGGCGCCAAACCGCTCACCATTGCCAGTGCCGAGCTGGTAGATGCCATTACCCGCGGTACGGTAGACGCCATTTACACCGGTCGCGGCTACGGCATCGAGGTGGGTCTGCCCTCCGTCGTCAAGTATGTCAGCTACTGGGCCATCAACTCCGAGTTCGGCGGGTTCATCACTATCAACAAGAAGAAGTGGGACGCTATACCGGCCGACCTGCAGCAGATAATCTTGCAGGTAAGCAAAGAGAAGGAGGCCGCAGTTTTTGACTGCACCTTTAACTTTGTCCGCGATGCCGGTCTACACCTGGCCGCCACCAGGATAACTCCTATTCAGCCGGAAAAGGCGGAAATAGAGAAAGCGAGAAAGCTGCTTACCCCGGCCATCTATGACAAGTGGCTCGCCATTGCCGGTCCTTACGGCCCTAAGGTCCTGGAAATTGCGCGCAAGTATGGTGGCAAGAGCGGATTCGGGCGCGACTAGTCTTTAAGTTAAGATAGATGAGCAGCCGAAGAGGAGTAAGATGCAGCGAATAGGCTATGTGATGGATAGGCTTGCCAGTTTCTTCGGTGTGTTCTCTGGGTGGCTCGTGCCGCTCATGATGCTCCTCGTCCTGGTCGAGGTATTCATGAGGTACGTGATGCACGAGCCACTCATGCTGAGCGATGAGTTTTCCGCTTATATGCTGGTGGCCATTTCATTTCTTGGCCTGGCTTACGCTCAGAAAGAGAAGAAACATGTCCGTATTGAAGCGATAGTATCAAGGCTACCGGTCCGGGTCTCCAACTGGCTCAGAGTGCTGACCCTTTCACTTGGCTTTGGTTTTGCCGTGCTCATGGCGCTGGAGAGCTATATCTTCTTGGCTCAATCCTTCAAATTGCACCTGACATCCAGTTCGTGGCTCCGTGTGCCTTTGCAGGGTCCTCAAATGACCCTGGTGATAGGCTTTGGTGTCCTGGCCATCATGCTTCTTCTGGAGGTTGTACGTGCGATTGGTAATCTCCGCGCCGGCAAAAGCGTTGAGGCAGGAAGTAAAGGCCTTGGCTAAACGCGCCGAGGATTGAGGAGGGAAGTAAAAGCAAATGAGTCTAGCGTTGATAACTCTTATCTTGCTCGGCACCATGGTCGTGCTTTTTGCCATCGGGACGGAGATAGCCGTAGCCATTGGTATTGTCTCTGCCATCGGCCTGATGTTTTTCGTGAATATGCCGCTTACCCAGTTTCCTTATACCGCCTTTGACTTTCAGAATTCATTTGTGCTTACCGCCATACCCCTTTTTGTATTCATGGGTTCAATCTTTGCTGATACCGGCGTAATACGCTCCCTTTTCACCAGCGCCGACAAGCTGATTGGTTTTTTACCCGGTGGGGTGGCCTGCTCTGTCCTGGGCGCCAATGCTATCTTTGGCGCTATCTGCGGCTCCAGCCTGGCCGCTACCGGCACCTTTGGTCGGATTGCCTTCCCGGAGATGGAAAGGCTGGGCTATGACCCCAAGTTGAGCCTGGGTGTGATTGCCATTGGGGGGACCTTGAGCGTTCTCATTCCACCCAGCATTATACTGATTGTCTACGGCTTCTGGGAAAACGTTTCCGTGGTCAAGCTCTTCGCCGGCGGTATCATCCCGGGGGTGCTGTTTACGGCATTGCTGATACTCACGGTAGCGATACAGGTTAAGCTGAATCCCACCCTTGTACCCAGGTCGCAGAGTTATAGCTTGCGGGAAAAGCTTATTGGCCTGAGAGACATTCTGCCGTTTCTGGTCGTAATTGGCCTCGTGCTGGGGGTGATTTTCGGGGGAGTGATGACGCCTACCGAAGCGGCTGCCCTGGGCGCCTTCCTCGCCATCGTTTTTGCTTTGATATATCGGAAAATGACGTGGTTTGCACTCAAGGACAGCATGTTGACCTCGGTACAACTGGTGTCGATGATTGCCTATGTGGCCGTCCTGGCCAGTGTGCTGCGCATCGTTTTTCAGCGTATCGGTCTGACCGAAGGCTTCCTCGCTTTCGCGAATACGCTGCCCCTGGGGAGATACGGTATGTGGGCTATGGTGGTGGTACTGTACCTAATTCTGGGGTGCTTCTTCGAGTCTTTCTCCATGCTGCTGCTGACACTGCCCTTTATCGGCCCGCTTATGGTGCAGTTGGGTTTTGACCTGGTCTGGTTCGGCGTGGTCTACGTAGTGCTGGCCGAGATTGGCATGGTAACACCGCCCTTCGGACTGAACCTGTTTGTCCTGAACAGCCTGGTGCCCAAGTACGATATCATGACGATTGCCTGGGGCGCGCTGCCTTACCTTATCCCGGCCATGGTCCTGATAGCGCTGATGACCGTATTCCCGCAGCTTGTCCTCTGGTTGCCCAGCATCATGTACTAATGTGGAGAAGCTGCCTGGCTTGACTTAATGATAGGAGGAAGATATGGCTGCCGATTGGCATGATTTGGTGTCGCAACCCAAGTATAAACTGAAAGTAGAAAAGAATGTCATGGTGCCCATGCGTGACGGGACACGCATCGCCATTGACATTTATCATCCTGATGCCCGGGGTAAGTTTCCGGCGCTACTTTCCACGGCTAACTACAGCAAGGACGTGCAGGCCTTACCTATACCAAAGGGCACGCCGATAGACTTCCGGCTGGGCAACGGCGGCATCGAAGCGGGTAACTCGGAGTACTTTGTTTCCCGCGGCTATGTCCACGTCAATGCCGATGCCCGCGGCACCGGCTTTTCCGAGGGGCAATACGGCTTCCTGGGGCGCAAAGAGCAGGAGGACGGTTACGACCTCATCGAGTGGATGGCCAAACAGCCCTGGTGCAGCGGTAACGTGGGCATGCTGGGGATGTCCTACTTCGCCATGATACAGTACCTCATTGCCGGCCTGAACCCGCCGCACCTTAAGGCCATCTTCCCCTTCGAGGGCACGCATGATATTTACCGTTCCTTCTGCTACCACGGCGGCATCTTCGATTTTGGCTTCTTTTTCCAGTGGTGGCCCCATCTCACCGCGCATACCATGGAGCCGCTGGACATGCCACCGGCCGAGTTTAAGCGCCGTGTCGAGGAGATGCTGAAGAACGAAGACGTGCTGGGACACCCCAATATTTACATACCGCTGGTCTGGCAGGACAGGAACCCGATAATGCTCTACCCCTGCATACAACCGTATGATGGGCCATATTACCAGGAGAGGTCGGGCTATACTAAGTTTGACAAGATAAAGATTCCCACCTACTGTCTGTCGCGATGGACTACCTGGCTTTTCCACCTGCCCGGGGCGCTGGCGGCCTACAATGGCATCAACGCGCCCAAGAAGCTGACGATTGGCCTGCCGGAGGCATCCGGCAAGGACAAGTATGTATTTAGCGTGGGGCGTCCCTGGTTTGAAGGCCACGATGTTATCCTGCGCTGGTACGACCACTGGCTGAAGGGTATAGATACCGGCATTATGGAAGAACCGCCCATAAACATCCTTGTCCAGGGCACGGATAAGTGGCGCTATGAGAACGAGTGGCCACTGGCCCGGACCAAATGGACCAAGTTCTACCTGAGGCAGGGCGGGAAGCTGAACCAGACACCTTCGTCATCCGGTGAAGAGCCGGAGAGCTTTGTCAATAAGCCTACCGTGAAACCGAGTGAAAAAGTGCCGCAGCTGCAATATGTGACGGAGCCTCTTGCCAGAGACCTTGAGATTACCGGGCCGTCGGCGTTTTACTTCAACGCTTCATTGAGTAACCCGGATGCCAACTGGATGGTGGAAATCCACGACATCAGCCCGGATGGGTCGAGAAGACTGGTCACCATGGGCTGGCTGAAAGCAAGTCACCGGGAGCTTGATGTGGCTAAATCTAAGCCGTACCAGCCATACCACCCGCACACCCGCAGCTTGCCCGTAGAGCCGGGCAAGATATACGAATATGCCATCGACGTCCGGGAGACCTCCAACGTGTTCCAGGCCGGACACCGGATGCAGCTAATCGTCAAGGGGCAGGATTCTCCTTATGAAGGCCCCGAGCATTTCCGGGAAACCCATTATCATCTGCTCAACATGAAGGAGACCAAGCACACTATCTACCACACCCCGCAGTACCAGTCTTACCTGCTGCTGCCGGTGATTCCGTAAATTAAAACCTGGTTTAACTTCAACAGGGGTTTAAGAGAGGGGCTTTTGCCCCTCTCTTGTTTGACAGCCGGATTCTGAGTTTGACGCCTCCGCTCACTTAATGTTAGGATTTGGCATCTGATTGCTGGCAAAAGGGGGGAGCTATGACCGAAAATCTTAAAGCTGAATACGGCTCGGATGTGCTGGTCGATTTGCTGAAAGCCCTTGATGTGGAATATGTGGCGCTCAACCCGGGGGCTAGCTTCCGCGAGCTTCATGATTCCATTGTTAACTACGGCGGCAACAAAAAGCCAGAGATAATCTTGTGCCCTCACGAGGAGATTGCCATAGATATCGCCCACGGCTACAACAAGGCGGCCGCCCGGCCGATGCTGGCGCTGGTGCATAACGTCATCGGCCTGCTGCACGCCACCATGGCCATCTACAACGCCTGGGTAGACCGGGCACCGCTGGTTGTCCTGGGTGCTACCGGGCCGCTGGCCATCGAAGAAAAGCGTCCCTGGATAGACTGGATTCATACCTCGGCCGACCAGGGCACGGCGGTCAGGAACTTTGTCAAGTGGGACGACCTGGCCATTAGCCTGCCCAGCGCCATCGACTCGCTGCTGCGGGGATTCCAGCTTGCCCAGACTGAACCTAAAGGGCCGGTATATATTTGCCTGGACGTGGGCTTGCAGAAGGAGAAGCTGCGTCAGCCGGTAGCCCTCCCGGACATCAAGCGGTATGCGCCGTCGTCGCCTGTACAGGGCGACCCGGCAGCGCTGAAAGCCGCTGCCAGCCTGCTGGTGGAAGCCAAACACCCGGTAGTGGTGGCTGACTACCTGAGCAGGAACCCGGCCGCCGTCGGTGCTCTGGTTGAGCTGGCCGAGCTGCTGTCCCTGCCGGTGCTGGACCGGGGCAACATGTTCAGCTTCCCCAACACCCACCCCTTAGACCTTACCGGTGCCGAAAATGAGCTGCTAGGCCAGGCCGATGTAGTGCTGGCCCTGGATGTTTTTGACCTGTGCCAGGC
>JAUYDJ010000274.1 GCA_030690025.1 Chloroflexota bacterium
CGGTCTCAACCCGATGGTGATTGCCAATGCTATGGCTGAGTTCATGGCGCCCGGCTCGGAAGTGAAGAGTATCAGTGTCGCCCGACCGGGCTTTATCAATTTTGTGCTTAGAGATGACTGGCTCACCAGCCAGGTGGAGTCAATCCTGTGGGCGGGAGATAGTTATGGTGACATCAACCTCGGCCAGCGCAGCCGGGTGCAGGTAGAGTTCGTCAGCGTTAACCCTACCGGCCCGCTGCACGTGGGGCACGGTCGTGGCGGCGTGCTGGGCAGCACCCTGGCCAACGTACTGGCCGCATCCGGTTATGATGTGGAAAAGGAATATTACATAAATGACGCCGGCAGCCAGATAGATGCCTTTCACCGCTCGCTCTACGCCCGCTATAAGCAGGCTTTCGGGCTGGCGGCAGAGATGCCGCCCAACGGCTACCTGGGCGGTTACATGGTCGACCTGGCCAAGGAGATTATCGCCGAGCAGGGTGATAAATTTATCAAGCTGCCCGAGGCGGAGGCACTGAAGGAGCTGGGACAGCTCGGCTTGGAAAAGGTAATAGCGCAAATCAAGGCTGACCTCGACTCGCTGGGTGTGCAGTTTGACGTCTGGTTCAGCGAGAAGAGCCTGTTCGCCAACGGGCAGTATGCCAAGGCAATGTCTATCCTGGAGAAGGGCGGTTATATTGCCCAGCGCGAGGGGGCTACCTGGTTTGTTTCCACGGCCCTGGGCGAGGACAAGGATAACGTAGTGGTGCGTGGCGATGGTTCGCCGACCTACTTCGCCTCCGATATTGCCTACCACTATAACAAGTTCATCGAGCGGAAGTTTGATAAGGTCATCAATATCTGGGGGGCTGACCACCAGGGCCACGTCTCGCGGATGAAGGCGGTGGTGGGGGCGATGGGTATCCCTCCGGAGCGGCTGGTGGTGATTATATCCCAGATGGTTACCCTGCGCCGCGGCACGGAGCTGGTCAAGATTTCCAAGCGCAGCGGCGATATTATTACCCTGCGCGAGGTAATCGACGAGGTGGGCCGTGATGCCTGCCGCTTCTTCTTCCTGTCACGCACTGCCGATAGCCAGATGGACTTCGACATGGAGCTGGCCAAGAAACAGTCGGCGGACAACCCGGTCTACTACGTCCAGTATGCTCATGCCCGCATTGCCAGCATACTGCGCCTCGCCGGGGAGCGCGGGATTGACTTCAGCGGCGGGGACGTTGCGCGGCTGACAACCGAGCCGGAGCTGGCCCTGATACGCAAGGCTTTATTCCTGCCGGAAATAGTCGAAGTGGCCGCTTCCACCC
The DNA here is from genome assembly GCA_030690025.1 of Chloroflexota bacterium. GTDB lineage: Bacteria > Chloroflexota > Dehalococcoidia > Dehalococcoidales > JAUYDJ01 > JAUYDJ01. The sequence continues at coordinate 1,302 of JAUYDJ010000274.1, forward strand.
TGGGGCCCCACCACCTCTGCTATTACGCCCAGGACCTGGCCGCGGCTTTTCACAGCTTTTACATGCAGTGCCGTGTTGTCACTGATGATGAAGCCCTGACCCGGGCGCGTCTCAAGCTGGTGCAGGCGGCCAAGACCGTCCTGGCCAAGACGCTGCATCTCATGGGGATGACCGCGCCCGAACGCATGTGATACTCGGCAGGGCATCCGCCAAATTATCCCTCCGTAATTGACCCTGTAGAGTTTCATAAAAATGCCCTGTATAACCCCCTTGCAATACCCCTGTTTAATGGGTTATAATACCCTATAAAGGGTGGCGTTTAGTGTATTTTAGTACCGGTTTGTTTCTGCCGTTCGGGCAGGGGTATCTTTTTGCAGGGTTACTGTCTTTCAAAGTCTTTTCCTTCCTCATTCCTTTTTCTCCTGGATACGTTTGTAGAGCAACATGCCATTCTACCAATCGTTTCATAACTGGTTTCTCTTGCCTCGGCATTTCCGGTTGCGAATAAATTACAGGGAGGTGGACTAATATGCAGTCAGTAGCACCGGTCAGTGAAGTGGTAGACATCATCAAGGAGCAGGGGGGTGACGTCTTTAAGGCATGCTATCAGTGCGGTCTTTGTAGCGGTACCTGCCCCTGGAATCTGGTGAAGAGCTTTTTCCCCCGCCGACTCATCCATCAGGCGCAGCTGGGCCTGATTGACTTCGAGGGCGAGGAAGTGTGGCAGTGTTGTGCCTGCCGGCTCTGTGTTGACCGATGCCCCCGCGGCGTAGAGTTACCGACCATAATGAGGGCCTTGCGCCGGGTAGTGGTGGAGGTAGGCGCGGGCAAGGTGCCTGATTCGCTTAGAATCGTATCGAAAAACCTGTCCAGCCTGGGTAATCCGCTGGGCGAGCCAGCCGAGAGGCGCTCCGATTGGGCCAAGGGCCTGGGGGTGAAGACCTTCACCCCGGGTACCGAGGTATTGTACTTCCCCTGCTGCTACCAGACATACGACCCCACCATGCAAAAGGTCGCCCGGGCCGCCGTTAGCCTTCTGCAAAGGGCTGACGTGGACTTTGGTATCCTTGATGGCGGCGGAGTGTGCTGCGGTGAGGCCATACGCAAAGCGGGCAGCGAGACCCTTTTCCAGAGCCTGGCCGAGTCTAATATCAAGGCTTTCAAAGAGGCCGGGGTCAAGAAAATCGTGGTCACTTCGCCGCACTGCTTCCATACTTTCCGGGACGAATATCCCGAGTTCGGCGGCAAGTTTGAAGTCGTCCATTTCTCCCAGTATCTGGCCGACCTTATCAAGCAAGGCAAAATAAAGTTCACCCGGCAGGTGAATAAGCGGGTTACCTATCATGATAACTGCTGCCTGGGCCGCTATTCTAACATTTATGACGAGCCCCGGCAGGTGCTTGAGAGCATCCCCGGCCTGGAGCTGGTAGAGATGAGGGATAAGCGCAATCTGGCACAGTGCTGCGGCGGCTGCGCCGGCCGGCTCTGG
>JAUYDJ010000189.1 GCA_030690025.1 Chloroflexota bacterium
CTCACATCAGACGTTGAACAGGAAGGTGACTACATCGCCGTCCTGCACTATGTAACTCTTGCCTTCCAGGCGGATAAGGCCCTTCTTGTGCGCCTCGGTGAGACTGCCGCACTGCACGAAGTCGTCATAGCTGATTATTTCGGCGCGGATAAAGCCGCGTTCCATATCCGAGTGGATTTTGCCGGCGGCTTTCACGGCTTCGGTGCCCTGTTTAACCGGCCAGGCTTTCACTTCAGCGGAAGCGGTGGTAAAGAACGTGATTAGCCCCAGGAGCGCATAAGAAAGCCGAATAACGCGGTCCAGTCCGGATTCAGTCAGGCCGAACTCGGCGCGAAAGCCGGCGGCGGCGGTGTCGTCCAGCTGCGCCAGCTCCATCTCCAGCTTGCCGCAAAGGGTAATGAGACGGCACCTGGGCGTGGAGAAACGTTCGGCGAGGACGGCTTCCAGGGATAGCGCTTCCGGCAGCTGGTCTTCGCCGATGTTGACTACGGTAAGCAAGGGCTTAGCGGTCAGAAACTGGTAGCTGGAGATAGCCCTGGCTTCATCGCTGCTGAGGCTCAACTCCCGGATGGGCATATCTTTTTCCAGCTCGGCCTTGAGCTTCATCAGGAACTCTTGCTCGTGGAGCAAGTTTTGACGTTCGGGGGCTTTGGCGCCTTTCAGCGAGACCTCGATTTTCTCCAGCCGTCTCTCCAGCAATATCAGGTCGGAGAAGATAAGCTCAAGGTTCATAGCGGCAATATCGCGGGCCACATCGAGGCTGCCTTCACTATGAGGAATACTGTCATCGCGGAAAGCTCTCACCACATTGATAAGGGCATCAACACTGCTGAGCTGGTTGAGGAGCGGTCCGCCTATCTTGCCTTTGACCAGCTCCTTAACGGAAGCGCCGATATCAATATACCTCACCTCGGTGGGGACGACCCGTTTGGGGTGAAGCATATCGGCCAGCGTTTTGAGGCGGGGCTCAGGGACTTTGGTGACACCGACATGTGCTTCCTGCGTGTAGCCGCCGGTATCCGCCTTGCCCCTGGTTAAAGCGTTGAAAATGGTCGTCTTGCCGCTTTTAGGCAGCCCGATGATGCCAATGTCAACACTCATTTGACCGTCTAACGCCCGCCGCGGATTATATCCCGGGAGTGTTTGAGCGCCTGGTCTCTCTCATCTTTGGGCAGCGCGGGATTAGCCGCCAGGTCTAAGAGAGCACGGAGCGCTTCCTGACTGCCAATGTTGCCAATCATTTCAATTGATTTGGTGCGCAAGTCAGCCGGAATCTGCATGTCAGAGGCAATGGTCACCAGTTTCTTGAGTTCACTAGCTTTGTCAATCATCTCATTTTCCTCTCGCCGATAATACTGGAGCCAACTGTTAATCCATATTCTACTATGAGTATGAGTATCATTCAATAGGTATAGCTATTAATATTATCCCTCTTTAGTCCCCTTTTCCCTGGCCAGAAAGAGAAATCAGGGCAGAAGTGACTGCTACCGTGGGAATTGCCACTTATCCGTGGCATCATAGTTACTTGAACAATTTGGCTGTGGTAAAATGAGGAAACTCGGTAAGGAGCGACTTTGTTACACATTCTTATCGGCGACGATGATTTCTCGCGGGACCAGGCGCTTGAAGAGATAAAGAGCGGTATTGGTGACCCTGCCATGCTGGCGACCAATACCATTGCGCTGGATGGTCAACAGGTGACACTGAACCAGTTGAAGACAGCCGGGGAAACTATGCCTTTCCTGGCGGCGAAGCGATTAGTCATCGTCAAGGGATTACTGGAACGCTTTGGACCTAAGGCTAAATCTGGCAAAAAGACCACTCGTGCCCCTAGCCAGCCGGTGGAGTATAAACCGTTTGCTGACGAAATCAAGAAGATGCCGGATAGCACCGTAATGGTACTGGTTGACGGCAGCACAAAAAATACTAACCCCCTGTTGAAAGAGCTTGCCAGCAAGGCTCAGGTGAGGTTCTTCCCGCGGCTGCAGGGAAACGAGCTGAAGCAGTGGCTCCAGGAGCGGGTGGCCGGACAGGGCGGCATCATCTCCGCTCCGGCGGCTGCTTTACTGGCTAAAATGGTGGGCGGCGACCTGTGGGCGATGGCTAACGAGATTGATAAGCTGGTGCTGTTTGCGGCGGGACGGCGCATCGAGGAAGCGGATGTTAAGTCGGTGGTGAGCTACGAGCAGCAGACCACGGTGTTTGCCATGGTCGACGCTATCCTTGAGTGCAGGGTTGAGGCAGCCCAGCAGGCTCTTCAGCAGCTGCTGCAAAAGGGGGCGGCGCCGGCTTACCTGATGACCATGCTGGGCCGGCAAGCCCAGCTGATAGTCCGCGCCAAAGAGCTAAAAAGACAGGGAAAAGCCAGGACCGAGATTCAGAGCCGGCTGGGCCTGACGGCGGATTTTGCGGTGCGTAAAACGCTGGAGCAGGCTGACCGGTATACTATGCCGCGACTCAAAGAAGTGTACCGGCAGCTTCTGGGGGCCGACCTCTGGATTAAGACCGGCAAGTACGATAGCGAGCTGGCCCTTAATATTCTTGCCGCCGAGCTGTGCCAGCCATCCGGGACGGCCGCCGGTAAACGTATTGCTGTGGAAGGTGGTAATAGGTAATGAAAGCTCCCGTGCTGGCCGTAGACATGGGTGGCACCAAGATACTGGCCGCTATTATTTCGGATAAATACCAGGTGTTGGCCAGGGAATACCAGCCCACCCTGGCCAGTGAAGGGCCGCAGGCGGTTATCCGCCGGCTGCTGGCCGCTTTCGACCGTCTGCTGAGTTCGCAAAAGATGGGCCCATCCGAACTGGGCGCTATCAGCCTGGCAATTGCCGGTGGGATGGACACGGAGAAGGGACTGGTGACCTCGTCCCCCAACCTTCCCGGCTGGCATGACGTCCCGTTGCGAGATATGGTGGGGGAGCATTACGGCGTTCCCACCTTGCTGGTGAATGACAGCAGCGCTGCCGCCCTGGGCGAATACCGGCTCGGGGCGGGCAAAGGCACCAGGAATATGGTTATGCTTACCGTGGGCACGGGTATTGGCGGCGGCATAATCATCGAAGGTAAGCTCTACACCGGGTCTTCGGGCAGCGCCGGGGAGATAGGACACATGGCTATTGACGTTAGCGGGCCGAAGTGCAAGTGTGGTAATATTGGCTGTTTAGAAATGCTGGCTTCGGGAACAGCAATGGCCAGAGAGGCCATCAGGCGTATCCGCGATGGCCAACAGTCTATCCTTATCGCCCTGGTCGGCGGTAATATTGAAAATATCACCGCCCGGGAAGTCGGCACGGCGGCCCGAAATGGAGATGCACTCGCCGCCGACGTTATCCTGGAAGCGGCCACCTATCTGGGGATAGGCCTGGTGAATATGGTCAACATCTTTAACCCGGAGGTCATTGTTATTGGGGGGAGCGTGGCCAAGCTGGGTGACCTGTTGCTTGAGCCGGCGCGGCAGGTGGTAAAGGAGAGAGCTTTCCGAATATCGGCTAACCTGGTGCGCATCGTTCCGGCGCAGCTCGGTGACGATGCCGGAGTCCTCGGCGCGGCGGTCTTCGCCCGTCAAAGGGGGACCAAATGAAGATTCGTAAGGCAATCATTACCGCGGCCGGTTGGGGGACCCGGTTCTTGCCTCTGACCAAGACCCAGCCTAAAGAGATGCTGCCGCTGGTGAATAAGCCGCTGATACAGTATTCCGTTGAAGAGGCAGTCAAATCAGGCATCGAGCAGATTATTCTCATCACCGCCATGGGTAAACGCGCCATTGAGGACTATTTTGACCGCTCCTTTGAGCTCGAGCATATTCTGGAGAAAAAGGGCGAGACCCAGCTCGCCAAGGAAATGCGTGACCTGTCCAGTCTGGTCAACATCTTCTACATCAGGCAGAAGGAGCAACTGGGACTGGGCCATGCCATATTAGTGGCCAAAGAGATCATCGGCCAGGAGCCGTTTGCCGTCATTCTCCCCGATGACATTATAGATAGTGAGGTGCCGGCGCTAAAGCAAATGATTGCGGTCTATGAGCAGTATCAGACCAATATCATCGCCGTGGAGCGCATCCACCGGGAAGACTCGGTAAAGTATGGCATCATTGAGCCGAAACCGGTTTCAAACAACGTATATCAGGTGTTGAGTATTGTCGAAAAGCCCGAGCCAGACCAGGCCCTCTCGAACCTGGGTGTGGTGGGCCGGTATATCCTCATGCCGGAGATATTCGATGCGCTCAAGGTTACGCCGCCCGACAAGAAACAAGAGATTCAGCTCACCGATGCCCTGCAGATATTGCTCAAGCAGCAGGCCATCTATGGCTACCAGTTTGACGGGGTGCGCTATGATACGGGTACTCCGGCCGTCTGGTTAAAGGCAAATATCACTTTTGCATTGAAGCACCCGGTTTTTGGGCCGGAACTGAGGGAATACCTGGGGCAAATCCTGCACCAGTTCTAAAGCTCAGCTTCTTTTTCATTTATTCCCGGTGTGTTAAAATCGTAGTGAACGTTTGTCTTCATGGAGAATAGCCAGTGAACAGCGATAAAATCCGGTCGGGATACTTGAGCTTTTTTGAAGAGAAGGGGCACAAGGTAATCCCCAGCTCCTCTTTGATACCGCAGGGCGACCCTACCTTGCTGCTCACCAGCGCCGGCATGGTGCAGTTCAAGCCCTACTTCCTGGGACAGGCGGTGCCGCCCAACCGGCGGCTGGCATCGTGCCAGAAATGCTTCCGCACCACGGATATCGAGTCGGTGGGCGACCCCGGCCACCTCACCTTTTTCGAGATGCTGGGTAACTTCAGCATCGGC
>JAUYDJ010000245.1 GCA_030690025.1 Chloroflexota bacterium
GTCGGTCAGGCGGTCCTGCGGGAAATTGTAGGTCCGTATCTTTTCAGCGCGCTCACCGGTGCCTATCTGCGAGCGGCGTTCCTTAATTAGTTCCTCGTCCTGCTTACGCTGTTTCACGTCGAGAAGTCGGGCTCGTAGCAGCGCCATGGCTTTTTGACGGTTCCGCAGCTGGGAGCGCTCGTCCTGGCAGGCAACCACCATGCCGGTGGGGAGGTGATAAATACGGACGGCCGTAGACACCTTGTTTACGTTTTGCCCGCCGGCGCCCCGGCTGTGGTAGAATTCCAGCTTGAGGTCCTCGGGCCTGATGGATACTTCGACCTCATCCGCCTCGGGGAGGACGGCTACCGTGGCCGTCGAGGTGTGAAGCCGGCCGGACGCTTCCGTAGCCGGCACGCGCTGGACGCGGTGAGTCCCCCTCTCGTACTTGAGGCGGCTGAACGCGCCCTTGCCTTTTATCTCGAAGATTATCTCTTTGAAGCCGCCTCTTTCGCTCTCGCTGCTGCTGATGACATCCATCGTCCAGCCCCTGGTCTGAGCATACCGGCTGTACATGCGGAAGAGGTCGGCGGCAAACAATGCTGCCTCTTCCCCACCGGTACCGGCGCGGATTTCCATGATGATGTCTTTGTCATCATTGGGGTTCCTGGGCAGGAGGGCGAGCTTGATGTCCACCAGCAGGCGGTCACGTTTTGCTTCGAGGCTGGCGATTTCCTGCTTGACCATGGCGGCCATCTCTTCGTCCAGCTTCTCGCCGAGCATAGCCTGCGTGTCCGCCATGGCTTTGACGGTGGCTTTATACTCGCGGTATTTGGTCACCAAGTCATCGAGGCTGGCTCGTTCCCGAGCCAGCCTCTGCAGTTGTTCCAGGTCAGAGACCACTTCAGGCCTGGCCATTTGCTCCTCCAGCTCCTGATGGCGTCTCTCAATGTTCTCTAAACGGTCCAGCATGGTTTATTTTTTCTTAGGGTCAACGGCAGCCGCCGCCGAGAGTTTCTTTAGGCTCTCGTAGGCCTTCTTTACCTCCTCAACTGATGTCTCGTTGTCCAGGGTAGTCAGGTCGCCCAGACTCTGCCCGGAGGCTATCGCCTTGAGGACGCGGCGCATAATCTTGCCGCTCCTGGTCTTGGGCAGAGAGTCAACGAAGTAGATTTCGTCAGGAGTGGCAATAGGGCCAATCTTCTGGCGGAGGTACCCGGCAATCTCCTTCTTCAGGTTCGGCGATTGCGGGACACCCTGCTTCAGCGTGACGAAAAGCACCAGGGCTTCGCCTTTTACCTCGTCCGGCTTGCTGGCCACGGCTACCTCGGCCACGGATGGGTGGGCGATAACCGCGTCTTCAAGCTCGGCAGTGCCGAGGCGGTGTCCGGCTATCTTGAGCACCTCGTCCGCCCGGCCCAGCAGCCAGAAGTAGCCGTCGTCGTCCTTCATGGCGAAGTCACCGGCGTAGTATACGCCCGGGAAGCGTGACCAGTAGGCCTGAACGTAACGCTCCGGAGCGCCATAGATATCAAGCAGCATCCCCGGCCAGGGTTTGGTAATCACGATAAATCCGGTCTGGCCAGGCGGGCATTCTTTGCCGTCAGCATCAAGCACCTTGGCTGCGATTCCGGGGATAGGGAAGGTGGCTGACCCTGCTTTCAGGGGCACCGGCTCAATTCCCGGAGTGGGCGAAATCATTATGCCGCCGGTCTCCGTCTGCCACCAGGTGTCTACGATGGGACATTTCTCCTTGCCCACATGCTTATAGTACCACCACCAGGCCTCGGGGTTGATTGGCTCACCCACGCTCCCCAGCAGCTCGAGGGTGGAGAGGTCGTGTTTTTCCATTACCTGTTCGCCGGCACGCATGAACATGCGGACTGCCGTGGGCGAGGTATAGAAGATGGTGACGCCGTATTTTTCGATGATATCCCACCAGCGTTCCAGGCTGGGGTAATCAGGCGCGCCTTCATAAAGGACAATGGCCGCGCCGTGGGAAAGAGGCGCATAAACAATTGAACTGTGACCGGTCACCCAGCCGACATCGGCGGTGCACCAGAACACAGATTCCTCTCTGATGTTAAAGACCCACCCGTAGTTGGAGTGATTGAAGACCAGGTAACCGCCGGTGCTGTGCACAATGCCCTTGGGCTTACCGGTGGTACCGGAGGTATAGAGTATGTACAGGGGGTGAGTGGACTCCATGGGTTCCGGGGAAACATACCAATCATGGTCATCAAGCATGTCAGTCAGCCACACGTCTTTAGCTTCGTTCCACGGTATCTTTTCGCCGGTACGCTTGATAACGATTACCTTCTCGATGGTGGGGCATAGTTTCACCGCTTCATCGGTTATTTCCTTGAGCGGGACAATCTTACCGCGGCGGTAGCCGCCGTCGGTGGTCACAACGACCTTGGCTTTGACGTCATGGACGCGGTCGGCGATGGCCTGGGCACTGAACCCGGAGAAAATCACGGTGTGCACCGCGCCGATGCGGGCGCAGGCAAGCATGAAAATGGGCAGCTCGGGAATCATGGGCAGGTAGAGAGCTACCTTATCCCCCTTGTTCACTCCGAGTTTCTTGAGGGCCGCGGCACAGCGGTTGACATCGCGGTAGAGCGTGGAGTAGCTGAGCACCCGGGTCTCACCCAGCTCGCCCTCCCAGTAGATGGCCACCTTGCTGCGGCGCCAGGTCTTAACATGGCGGTCAACG
>JAUYDJ010000021.1 GCA_030690025.1 Chloroflexota bacterium
GAAATGAAGGTCGTTAATAGTCCTGGGTTCAGACAACGCCACTGCTGTGACGAACGCGGTGATTTGAGGTAATCCAACACAAATGCTCACTGTGCTTCCAGCTTCAGCCAACAAGATGGGTATTTTGTGGGGGTGCCAACCCCCTGGGTAACTTGTTGGACCCAACCGATTGGCTATTGACCAGGCGACCCGACTGTAGAGATGGGCCTCCATCCCTTCTAGACCACCCAATTGTCTCACGATGCCACCTTCGGGGTGCTGCAGTGACGCCTAGTACCACTGGAGATTATGGAAGCGGGTCGGTTCCGCGCTTCTGGCGGAGGCACGTTCATCCCTCCGACTTGGGTCTCCCTAGCATTGTTTCGAGTTGCGCGGGGTTTCCTGAGTGAAGTAAGATGTAGGGAAGAGAGGTGTGTATTGGGTAGTAATTGGGTTTTGCAGACCCAAGGCAGCGTCACCTTTCCCGCCAACTTCATGCTAGTGGGGGCGATGAACCCCTGTCCCTGCGGTTTCTACGGCGACCCCTTCCGTAAATGCACCTGCCCATCGAGCCTGGTGTCACGGTACCAGAAGCGCATCAGCGGGCCATTCCTCGACCGGGTGGACATTTTTATCGAGGTGCCCCACATCGACTACGAGAAGCTCGCCGATGACCGCCTCGGAGAGAAGTCGGACAAAGTCCAGGCCAGGGTCACTACCGCGCGGAAAATACAGCGGCAGCGCTTCCGCGACACCCGGTTGAACAGCAATGCCGATATGACGCCCACCGAGGTGAGAGAGTTTTGCCGGGTGGAGGAGTCCGCCCAGAGCCTGCTCAAGGCGGCCATGAAGCAGCTATACCTGTCCGCACGCGCCTTTCACCGCATCCTGAAACTGGCGCGCACCATCGCCGACCTGGAGAATGTGGAAACAATCAAGGCCCACCACCTCGCCGAAGCTATTCAATACCGGCCCAGGAGCCTGGTGTAAGTTAAGAAGACGGGAAGGGGGTCCTCTCAATCATGGTTGGTATCAATCCGAAATGACGATTTATATTTGCTTGTCAAACCAACTAAGATTAAGTAAAAACGGACAGGGGGTAGGTTGCTGGCGAAGCCGCAGGGTGGCGCTCAGAACAAATAAAAGCGATAATATACTTGGAGAGATTAACTTAAAGGAGATATTCTTTGTCAGGAGAACTGCTGGGCTTTGCTGCCGGGGTACTTTCCACTTTCAGCGTGGTACCGCAGCTTATCCGGGTGTTCAAACTTAAAAGCGCCCGTGAGATAAGCACTCTCTTTACCCTGATGCTCCTGCTGGGCATAATCCTCTGGCTGGCTTACGGAATATACTTTATGCTGCTGCCGGTCATCCTGTGGAACGCCATTTCGACGGTCCTGGTGGGCACGCTCCTCGCGGCAAAGCTGAAGTATGGCCGGAGCTCAACCCCGGAGACGGAAAAGAAAAGCCACCGCCATCAGGATTAAACCGATGGCGATGGCTATCCAACCGCCTACCTTGGATGCGCCGGGCTCGGAGCGCTGCGGCTGGTGCGCTACATACTCCCGCACGTCACGGCGGCCTGCCAGAGCATCGTAGTAGCTCTTCTCCTCGTGCCTGCCGAACAGTAGGCCAACCAGTCCCAGCAGGACAAACACCCCACCCGCGACCATCATGGGCAACCAATCAGTAAGCAATTTTCAACCCCCGTATATGGGAGTTTACTCTGTTTCTTAAGCAACCTCAACTTTAGCGCCGGCCGATTCCAGCTTCTGCTTGATAGCGGCAGCCTCTTCCTTGCTGACCCCTTCTTTTACCGCTTTGGGCGCGCCCTCTACCAGGTCCTTGGACTCCTTGAGGCCCAGGCTGGTAACCTCGCGCACTACCTTGATGACGTTAATCTTATTAGCGCCGATTTCCTTGAGGATGACCTTGAACTCGGTCTGCTCTTCGGCAGCGGGAGCGGCAGCAGCAGGCGCCCCGGCTGGCGCGGCAGCCATCACCGGCGCGGCAGCGGTAACACCGAACTCCGTTTCCAGCGCCTTGACCAGCTGTGAGAGCTCCAGCACCGTCAGCGTCTTGATGCTGGCGATGATATCATCAATAGCCACGGCCTTCCCTGACGATTTCTCAGCCGCTGGGGCCTTGTGCTTCTTGGCCTCCTTGGCTTCCGGTTTGGCTTCCTCAGCCACCGGCGCGGTTTCTACTTTTTCTTCTGCCATCTATTTTCCCTCCAATTGTTGAATTCTAGCCTGTAATACTCCCAGAACGCCCCGCATCGGGGCGGCCAGACAATTAACTAAAGACGTAATGGGGCTCTGTATGCCGCCCAGCACCCTGGCCAGCAGCACCTCCCGTGAAGGCAGCGTGGGCAGGATGGCTATATCTGCTGCCGTCAGCACCCGGTTGCTCAGAAAACCGCCTTTGACGCTCAGGTTTAACCTGGAGGCGCGGATGTGGTCGGTCAGGACCCTGGCCGGCTCCGTGATATCGCCGTAACCGACGGCCATGGCCATCGGCCCCTTAAACAGGCCAACGATGTCATCCCGGCCGGCTTGCACCGCAGCACGCCGGGCGAGGGTATTTTTTACTACCCGCAGCTCAACCTTAGCTTCCCGCAATTTGCGGCGCAGCGCCGTGGTGTCCGCCGCGGTGAGGCCGCGGTAGTCGGCCACAATGCCTATGCTGCACTTAGCCAGGACCTCCTGCAACTCGTCAATTAACTGCGCTTTCTTCTCTTTAGTAGCCATCTTTCACTTTCCTCAAATTACCGTTTAACCACCGGTGTAACAAAAAAGTCCTTGTGCGTGCACAAGGACTTCTCAAGACCCTTAGAGTTTTTCCTCGGCAGGCACGTTATTAAGCCGCAAGCGGCACCCGCGTTCTCAGGAACATATTCAGTTAACTTAAATATACCATTAGCTGGCGGTCAAAGCAAGGGTAGGCGTCAGGTCAAGCTTTATGCCTGGCCCCATGGTAGTGGTCACAAAGGCCGTCTTAACGTACTGGCCCTTCATGCCAGCAGGCTTAGCCTTAACCACAGCCTCCACAATCGCCGACAGGTTGGCCAGCAGCTTATCGCTGTCAAAACTGGCTTTACCCACCGGCACATGAATGATAGCCGTCCGGTCCAACCGGAACTCCACCCGGCCTTTGCGGGCGTCGGTGATTACCCGGGGTAAGTCGGCCTGCGATACCACCGTGCCGGACTTGGGGTTAGGCATCAGACCTTTCTTACCCAGGACTTTGCCCAGCTTACCTACCTTACCCATCATATCCGGGGTGGCGATAACCACGTCAAAGTCCAGCCAGCCCTCTTCAATCTTCTTGATGAACTCTTCGTCGCCAACGTAGTCGGCGCCGGCCGTTTCAGCAATCTTGACGGCCTCACCCTGGGCAAAGACCAGCACCCGTACCTTCTTGCCCAGTCCATGGGGTAGCAGGGCCACGCCGCGCACCTGCTGCTGGGCATTGCGTGGGTCAAGTCCCAACCGCAAATGAAGCTCTACCGTCTCGTCAAATTTGGCTTGAGCCGTTTTCTTGGCCAGCTCAACGGCTTCCTGCGGAGAGTACTCCTTGTTCCCGTCTACCAGCTTGGCTGCCTCCAGATATTTCTTACCGTGTCTGACCATAGCTATTCTATTTCCACTCCCATACTGCGGGCACTGCCCTCAACAATCCGCTCCGCAGCTTCAATATTAACCGCATTCAGGTCCTTGAGCTTGACCTGGGCTATTTCCCGGAGTTTAGCCCGGGGCAGCGTGCCTATCTTCTCAGTGCCCGGGGCATGAGACCCCTTTTCAATACCCAGCGCCTTCTTAATCAGGTCAGTTGTCGGCGGGGTTTTAGTGACAAAGATAAACGAGCGGTCTTCATAGACCGTTATCTCCACCGGGATAACTGACCCGGCCTGGGATGCCGTCCGCTCATTATACTCTTTACAGAAACCCATGATATTGACACCGTGCTGACCTAAAGCGGGGCCTACTGGGGGAGCCGGATTGGCCTTACCGGCCGGAATCTGTAATTTGATTATGGCTTTAACCTTTTTCGCCACCTGCGTCTCCTAGTCTAAAGCTTCTCTACCTGCAAGAAGTCAAGCTCTACCGGCGTTTCACGCCCGAAGAGGAAGAGCAATACTTTGACTTTGCCTCTTCCCTCATTTACATCATCGACGATGCCCATAAAATCAATAAACGGTCCATCAATTACCCGGACACTCTGGCCCTTGCGGAAGCCAGCCTTGACCCGTGGCGTTTCGGCCTCCATCTGTTTCAGAATCCGGCGGACTTCCTCTTCCCGCAACGGCACTGGCTTATTCTCGCTGCTCACAAAACCGGTGACCCCAGGGGTGTTACGCACTATGTTCCAGCTCTGATCACTCATTTTCATGTGGACGAGCACGTAGCCGGGCAAAATCTTCTTGGTTACGGTATGCCGCTGCCCGTTTCTGACCTCAATCTCTTCCTCGGTAGGAATCACTATCTCGGCTATGTCACTCTCGGTGTCCATGGACTTGATACGCTGCTTCAAGTTCCTTTCCACCCGCTCCTCGTAACCGGAGTAGGTGTGGACAACGTACCACTTCTGGTTCTCCCCTACCGCTACCTTCTCAGTCGTCACCAGTCTTACCTACCTAAAAACACTTTCCCCACCAGCGCGGCAAACCCATAGTCGATGAGACCCAGGAATACGCCCGAGATGGCGGCGATAATCATCACCAGCACCGTCAGGTAGAGGGCCTCGCGCCGTGACAGCCAGACGGCCTTCTTTAGCTCGGCAATGGTATCGCTGATAAAACGGAACCGGCTGGCCAGCCTGCTGGGCTTGTTGGTTGCCGTACGCTGCATCATAAACCCTATTTCACCTCGCGATGAAGACGGTGAACGCGGCAGCGGGGACAATACTTCTTAAGCTCCAACCGCTGGGAGTCGTTCTTCCTGTTCTTGACCGTAGTGTAGTTTCTCTCCTTGCACTCGGTGCAGGCGAGATTGATAATCACTCTAGCGTCTGTTTTTTTAGCCATATTCTACTCGATAATGTTGGAGAAGGTACCGGCACCTACCGTCTTGCCGCCCTCCCGGATAGCGAAGCGTAACCCCTTCTCCAGGGCCACCGGGTAAAGAAGCTCGATGGTGACCTTGATATTGTCGCCGGGCATCACCATTTCCACTCCGGCGGGTAAGGTGACTGTCCCGGTAACATCGGTGGTCCGGATATAGAACTGCGGCTTGTAGCCATTAAAGAATGGCGTATGCCGGCCGCCTTCCTCCTTACTCAGCACGTAGACCTGAGCCTCAGCCTTGGTGTGCGGCTTTATCGAGCCGGGCGCTGCCAGTACCTGCCCGCGCTCTATATCGGTCTTCTCCACGCCTCTCAGCAGGCAGCCGATGGCATCACCCGGTTCCGCATAGTCCATAATCTTGTGGAACATCTCCAGGCTGGTAACCACGGTCCGCTTGGTCTCATGGTGCAGACCAACAATCTCTACCTCATCCCCACCCTTGACTATGCCTCGCTCAACCCTGCCGGTAGGCACGGTACCCCGGCCCTTGATGCTGAAAACGTCTTCAACGGGCATGAGGAATGGCTTGTCCTTCGCTCTGGCTGGCAACGGAATGTAGTTGTCAATACTATCGATAAGCTTCCAGATAGCACCGCACCACTTGCAGTCACGCTTGCCGCAGCCGCACTCGAGTGCTTTCACGGCGCTCGCCCTGGTGAAAGGAATCTCCGCACCGGGGAAGCCATACTTGGTGAGCAGCTCCCTCATCTCCATCTCTACCAGCTCCAGGAGCTCCTCATCTTCCATTAAGTCTATCTTATTGATGCAGACTATCATGGAGGGGACTTCCACCTGGCGGGCCAGCAAGAGGTGCTCGCGTGTCTGTGGCATGGGACCATCCGGCGCGCTTACTACCAGGATGGCGCCATCCATCTGTGCCGCGCCGGTAATCATATTCTTGATGTAGTCAGCATGCCCCGGGCAATCAATGTGAGCGTAATGCCGCTTTTCGGTCTCATATTCCACGTGAGAAATAGCAATGGTGAGACCACGCGCTTTCTCTTCTGGTGCCGCGTTGATGGCGTCGTAACTGGTGAAGGGCGTTGGCCCCACCTTGGACAGCACCATGGTAATCGCCGACGTTATGGTAGTTTTTCCGTGGGCGACGTGCCCAATAGTGCCCACGTTCACATGCGGCTTGGTTCGCTCATACTTCTTTTTAGCCATTTCTAACCCCCTTTATTCAGAGCCCACAACCAGATTCGAACTGGTGACCTCCTCTTTACCAAAGAGGTGCTCTACCAACTGAGCTATGTGGGCGCTTGTTCTATTATATCGACTCTGCCCGACTGGTGTCCAGTCTGGGCTTTTTCTCCAAACTAAAAATGGTGGAGAGGGCAGGATTCGAACCTGCGGAGCCCTTAGGGCGGCAGTTTTACAGACTGCTCCGATTAGCCACTCCGGCACCTCTCCCCGGCCGCTCGCTCCGATATATTCAGCCCGAGAGGGGAATCGAACCCACTAACCGACCGATTACAAATCGGTTGCGCTACCGTTGCGCCACTCGGGCACCACGGCACGGAAAAACCAAGTCTAACATTATAAAAGTGCACTCTACAAAAGTCAAGTTTGGTAGCGCATACCGGATTCGAACCGGTGATCTCGTCCTTGAGAGGGACGCGTCCTAGGCCACTAGACGAATGCGCCA
>JAUYDJ010000039.1 GCA_030690025.1 Chloroflexota bacterium
CCGGTGGCGGATGCGGCTATCCTGGCGGCCGCCGCCGTGGCCCAACCCGCCTATTTCATAACCGGCGACAGCCACTTTACCGGGAATCCGGGCATCGCCGCTGAGTCCGGGCTGCGCAGCGTAACGCCGGCACAGTTTCTAAAGCTCATGGAACAGGATGGTTCAGTTTAATCACGGCAGCACCTTTTACTCAATCTTAGTTGTCGGTGTCATTGCGAGCGAAGCGAAGCAATCTCGGATGGGTGGAGAATGAGATTGCTTCGTCGCTACGCTCCTCGCAATGACAACCATGAGTGAGCAGAACCCGGCAGCACCGTCCCTCGCTTTTAGTCGGGATTTTTGTTAACATTAAATAGGAACATGCATCGCATTGAAGTTAGCCTCAAAAGCCACCTGCCTGACGCCCGCGGTCTGGGGCTGGTCAAGGATATTCAAGACCTCGGCATAACCACTGTATCTAACGCCCGCGTGGTCGATATTTACTGGCTGGACGCTGACTTACCATCTAATAAGCTGGAGTTGGTCTGTAACCTCCTCGCCGACCCGGTCACTCAGGAGTACCAGTATTCTAGTTCCTCAGCTGTTTCGCCGGCTAAAGATGAGGCCAATCTCCACACTGTTGAGGTCGCCTATAACCCCGGCGTTACCGACCCCGTTGAAGAGACGGTCATGAAAGCCATCCAGGACATGGGCATAGCCGATGTCCGCGCTGTCAAGACCGCCAGGCGCTACCTCATCGAAGGGCAGCTCAGCGAGGATGAACTGGATACCGTCTCGCGCCGGCTGCTGGTCAACCCCATCATCCAGCACGTAATGAAATCGGAGCAGTTCGTCTTTCCGCGGAACCCACAGTACAGCTTCCGCTTGAATCACGTCGATATTCTGAAGTCGGACGCAACCGGGCTGGCTGCCATCGGGCAGCAGTTTGGTTTCAGTGATGACGAGCTTCAGTCGGTGGTGGGCTACTTCCGGAAACAGGGGCGCAATCCCACCGATGCCGAGCTGGAGACACTGGCCCAGACCTGGTCGGAGCACTGCGTCCACAAGACTTTTAAGGGCAAAATCAGGCTGGGCAACACCGTTATCGATAACTTGCTCAAGAGCACCATCATCAAGGCTACCGCCGAGCTCAACAAACCGTGGTGTCTCTCCGTCTTCATGGATAACGCCGGCGTCATCGACTTTGACGGGCGCTGGGCGCTCTGTTTCAAGGTGGAAACCCACAACCATCCCTCGGCGGTGGAGCCTTACGGCGGTGCCGCAACCGGCATCGGCGGGGTGGTCCGCGACCCGCTCGGCACCGGCTTGGGCGCCAAGCCCATCGCCAACACGGATGTCTTTTGCTTTGCCCCGCCTGATTTCCCCTACGAAAAGCTACCGAAAGGTGTCCTGCACCCGCGCCGCATCTTCAAGGGCGTCCGCGCCGGGGTAGCCGACTACGGCAACCGCCTGGGCATTCCTACCCTTAACGGCGCCATACTCTTTGACGAACGCTATGTGGCTAACCCACTGGTCTACTGCGGCACGTTAGGTTTAATCCCCGTAGAGCTTTCTCAGCGGGGCCAGCAGAAACCCGGTGACCTTGTCGTGGTGGCTGGCGGCCGCACCGGGCGCGATGGCATTCACGGCGTAACCTTTGCCTCGGAGCAGCTTACCGGGGAGTCCACGGCTACCTCTTATACTTCGGTTCAGATTGGCAACCCCATCGTGGAGAAGAAGCTCATTGATGTCCTGCTCCAGGCACGGGACCGCCGACTCTACCGGCGCATTACCGATTGCGGCGGCGGCGGGCTGTCCTCGGCAGTGGGCGAGATGGCCGAGGACACCGGCGTCCGTGTCGACCTGGATAAAGTGCCGCTCAAGTATGCCGGGCTGTCTTACTCGGAAATATGGGTCTCGGAGTCGCAGGAGCGCATGGTGCTGGCCGTCTCTCCCGACTGCATCGATGAGCTATTGAAGCTTTTTGCCAGCGAAAACGTCGAGGCCGCTGTCATCGGCGAGTTTACCGATGACCGAAGACTCAAACTCTTCTACCAGGGCAATCCGGTGTGCGACCTCGATATGAAGTTCCTGCATCACGGCATTCCCCAGGTGGACCGCGAGGCGGTCTGGACTGCACCAAAATACGCTGAGCCTGACTTTGCCCCGCCCACCGACCTTGGCGAGCCTTTACTTGAGATTCTCGGCGCGTGGAACGTGTGCAGCAAGGAGTGGGTTATCCGCCAGTATGACCACGAGGTGCAGGGCGGCAGTGTCCTGAAACCACTGGTGGGGAAGACAAATGACGGCCCGGGCGACGCTACCATTATTCGGCCTGTCCTCGATTCAACCAGAGGTGCTATCATTGCCAACGGTATCAATTGCCGCTATGGCGATATCGACCCCTACTGGATGGCGGCATCGGCCATTGATGAAGCCCTGCGCCAGGTGGTGGCTGTAGGCGGTAGCCTGGACCGGGTGGCCCTGCTCGATAACTTCTGCTGGGGCAACACCAGCCGTCCGGAGATACTCGGGGCGCTGGTTAAGGCGGCGCAGGCCTGCTACGATATGGCGGTAGCCTACGGCACCCCCTTTATTTCCGGCAAGGACAGCCTGAATAACGAGTTTGAAGCCGATGGCAAGATAATCTCCATTCCCCACACCCTGCTCATCTCGGCAATTGCGGTCATGGAGGACACCAGCCGCGCCGTCTCCATGGACTTTAAGCAGGCCGGCGACCTGATTTACATCGTCGGGGCTACGTATGCCGAGCTGGGCGGCTCGGAATATCTGAGAACTCGTGATTTGGTGGGTAATAGCGTGCCCAGAGTCAATCCGAAGCAGGCTAGAGCGCTGATGGACGGCCTGAGTCGGGCTACGCAGAAAGGCCTGGTGCGCGCTTGCCACGACTGCAGCGAGGGCGGTATCGGGGTGGCGGCAGCGGAGATGGCCTTTGCCGGCGGGCTGGGGGCGACCATCCAGCTCAAGGCGGTGCCGCTCGGTGGGCCAATCGCCCGTGACGACTTCATCCTCTTCTCGGAGTCGAACAGCCGCTTCCTGGTCGAGGTAGCGCCCGACAAACAGAAAGAATTTGAACAGATAATGAAAGGCACCAGCTTCGCGGCCATCGGGCAGGTTACCGCCACTGATAAGCTAGAAGTAGTCGGGCGCAAGGGCGGCAAGCTAGTGAACAGGTCACTCGATGAGCTGAAAGAGGCCTGGCAGCGGCCGCTGCGGTGGTGAAAACAAAGAGGATTGGGGAATTGAAAGGGGCGTAGCCCCTTTCAGAATCTCTTTCCCTCTCCCCTTATGAAGGGGAGAGGGATAAAGGGTGAGGGATTGGAATCTCTAATGAAAGTAAAAACTCTGATATTAAGGGCGCCGGGCACCAACTGCAATGTCGAGACGGCTTTTGCCCTCGAGCAGGCCGGCGCTGGAGTTACCACCATTCATGTGAACCAGCTTATTCGCGGTGAGGAACGCCTCGCCGATTACCGTATATTTGTTATCCCCGGCGGCTTTACCTACGGCGATGATATTGCCGCCGGTAAAGTGCTGGCCAATGAGCTTCGACTGAAGCTGGGCGCCGATATCCAGCAGTTTATTGCTGACGGCGGCCTGATTCTGGGCATCTGCAACGGTTTCCAGGTGCTGGCCAAGGCCGGCATCCTGCCCTGGCTGCCCGATGGCGTCGCGCCCGTCATGACGTTGACAAACAATGACTCCGGCAAGTTTGAGTGCCGCTGGGTCTATCTGGCGGCGAATGAGAAGAGTCCCTGCGTCTTTACCAGGGGTATCGAGCGTATGTATTTGCCGGTGGCCCACGGCGAGGGCAAGGTCGTCGCCGACCCCAAAGTCTTACCCGAACTGAACGCTGTCCTCTATTACACTGACGAGCACGGGGACAGGCTGGCTGGCTATCCCCATAACCCCAACGGCTCGATGGGGAACATCGCCGGCATTTGCGATGCCACCGGGCGCGTCTTTGCCCTCATGCCGCACCCGGAACGCCACATCCGGGGCAGCCAGCACCCGCGTTGGCCCGGGGAAGGCGCGAAGGAATTTGGCGACGGCTTCCAGATTTTCCGCAATGCGGTCGATTGGGCAAAGAAGCTTTAGTTACCCGTTTGTGAACCCGACACGTCAACCTCCCTCAACATTTGTCAGGTATTTCGCACAGGTATACGAGAGCCCGGTGAGCTTTAAGCTTCCCGCGAAACGCTCAAATCCCTCTCAATCTCCCTTTTTCAAAGGGAGATGTTCTGGTTGTCCCCCTTTGGAAAAGGGAGACTAAGGGGGTGAGGTCATCGGCAAAGAATATCTAGTGTGGTTTGGTAGTTCCCAGACGCCGTAAATTCGTACCTATTATCAACATGGCTTAATTGAACCGCCACGCCGGTGAGCTTTGAGTCTCCGTGAAATGTAGTATAATTAAACTGGACTTGGAGGAAGCCAGATGGGTGATATCAAGAGCGCCCGGGAAATCGCCCTGGCAAAGATAGAACAGTTGGGCAGCGCCACCGAAGAGGAGCGCCTCCGCTGGAAGTATGTCCCCGAAGGCGAAAAGCTGGCCGCCCGCTATTTTAATCTGGATACCAACCTGGTGACCGAACTGGGCCAGTTTGATGAGAAGTTCCGGAAGTATGTCATGCAGGGCGTCGCCGAGGTGCTGGTGCGCAACATCGACCTGCCGCGCAGCGAGCCGGCCAAGAAGACCACTAAGAAAGCCATGGACGGCCTGAAAGTCATCAAGACCGATAAAGTCGGCTTGGAAAATGTCTACACCAAGATACGCCGCATCTTCAATCACTATGGCAAAGAAGGGGAGCAGCAGCGGCAGCAGGCCTACCAGCAGCTTAAGGCTGACGTTGAAGCCAAGCTGTTCCAGTCGCTGCAGCAGCAGTACGGCCTGACTCCCGGCATGAAAATAGACGTGGAAAGGCAGCCCCAGTTCCAGGAGGAGTGGCGCCGGGTGCAGGCGCAACTGGAAGAACCTTATCTCCGGCTTTTGAATGAATACCGGCAGGAGCTATTGGGTCTGGCATGAGAGAATAGACATGGGTATTGATGACGAGAAAATCAAGCACGCCGTTGAGCACACCGAGATACTGAGACCACCCAAACA
>JAUYDJ010000085.1 GCA_030690025.1 Chloroflexota bacterium
GCGGATATTCTCCATACGCTCCTGGAGGCCGTTGATGAATTTGTCGCGGAGAGCCGTAAGCCGCCTGCCTTCTTCGTCCATCTCCCGCCGGGCAATTTCCACCGCTTTGGCAAAGCCGATGATGCCGGGGACGTTCTCGGTGCTGGCGCGCCGCCCGCGCTCCTGGGCGCCGCCGTGCATAAAGGAGACCAGCCGGGTGCCCTTGCGGATATATAGCGCGCCGATGCCCTTGGGGCCGTACAGCTTGTGCGCGGACACGGCCAGCAGGTCGACCCCCAGGTCATTGACGTTTACCGGGATATGCCCCAGCGACTGCACGGCATCGGTGTGAAAATAGACGCCGGCCTCTTTGGCGACCCGGCCAATTTCAGCCAGCGGCTGGATAGTGCCTATTTCATTATTGGCGTGTATGATAGTAATAAGGACAGTCTTATCCGTGATGGCCTTACGGACATCATCGGGGTCTACCAGGCCGTACTCGTCCACCGGCAGGTAGGTGACCTTGAACCCCCGCTTCTCCAGGAACTTAACGGTCTTGAGGACGGCGTGGTGTTCAATAGAGCTGGTAATAATGTGTTTACCCTTGTTCTCATTAGCGAAAGCCACACCCTCGATAGCGAAGTTGTCGGCTTCCGTGCCGCCGCTGGTAAAGACAAGCTCCTCCTCGCGCGCCCCGATGAAATCGGCAATCCGCACGCGTGCCTCCTCCATGGCCCCCTTGGCCTCCTGCCCGCAGGCATAGATGCTGGAAGGATTGCCGAAGCCCTCGGTGAAGTAGGGCAGCATGGCCTTGACCACATCAGGGTGGACCGGAGTAGTGGCGGCATAATCAAGATAGATGCGTTTCAACTTTATCCCTCCACGATATCGCCGATAACCGGGTCGACTCTTATCCCCTTGCTGGACACCCAGGCCAGCCCCCGCTCGATGTCCTTCTCATCGCCCTCCAGCTCCAGCACCACCCAGCCCTTGGCCTCGGTGACATCCGCCCGGCGGATGTTAGTCACCACCTTGAACTGCTGGCCGAGGTTATAGATAATGGGCTCCTTGACCCGTTCCTGCGGGAAGGTAAACATCACCTGTCTCTTGGCCATGTCGTCCTCCTTCTAACAGTATAGCACCAAAAGTCTTAGGCAGGCACGCCGAGCACTTCTTCCACCGACTCCACGGTAGGCCGCACCACCAGCGGCCGCACCACATCCGCTACCGTGTCCTGGGTCCTTGGCCCGGCGCCGGTAATATAGGCTACGGTAAGGTCATTGCGCTTGATGGCTCCCGAGGCCGCCAGCTTCTTCACCACACCCACCACCACGCCGCCCACCGCCTCGGCGAAGATGCCCTCAGTCTGCGCCAGCAGCTTCATTCCGGCCAGGACTTCCTCATCGGTCACCGCCCCGGCCCCACCTCCCGTCTGGCGGGCAATGCGCAGGGCATATTGGCCATCCGTGGGGTTGCCGATGGCAATAGACTTGGCAATGGTATCCGGCACCACCGGGAGTACATGGAGGCTGCCTGCCTCAAAGGCATTGACAATGGGTGAGCTGCCCGCCGCCTGGGCCACGAACATGTGGGTATTGGCCGGCTCAATCAGGCCGAGCATGGAGAGCTCGTCCAGGGCCTTCCAGATACGGGTGAACATCAGCCCGGAGGCAGCCGGAGCGACCACGCAGTCGGGGGCGCGCCAGCCGAGCTGCTCGGCGACCTCATAGCCCAGCGTCTTACTGCCCTCGGCGTAATACGGCCGAAGATTAATATTAACAAATCCCCAGTGGTAGCGCTGCACCAGCAGCGCGCAAAGGCGGTTGACATCGTCATAGCTGCCCTCGACGGTCATCAGCACCGGGTTATAGACGGCAATGCCAATCAGCTTGCCCGGCTCCACACTCGCCGGAACAAAAACGCAGGCCTTCATGTTGGCCTTGGCGGCATGGGCGGCCACGCTGGCAGCCAGGTTGCCGGTGGAGGCACAGGCGATAGTGTCGAAGCCAAACTCGCGGGCCTTGGTGACCGCCACCGAGACGGGACGGTCTTTGAACGAGTAGGTGGGATTAAGGCAGTCATTCTTGATATAGAGGCGGTCTAACCCAATTTCGCGCCCCAGGTTGTCCGCCTTGACCAGCGGGGTGAAGCCAGTGCCGAGGTCGATTTCCTTGACTTCCGTCGGCAGGAAATCGCGGTAGCGCCACATGCTCAGCGGGCCCTTGGCCACCTTGTCTCGGTTGACTGTTTTCGCCATCGCCTTGTAGTCGTAGACTACCTCCAGCGGGCTGAGGCAAAACTCGCACACGCTCATGGGCTGAACCGGGTACTCCTGTCCGCATTTACGACACCGCAAAGCTCTGGCGTAAGACATGTTCCACCCCTCTTTCAGCTAGGTCTCAAGCGCCTGGCGCAAATCATCAATCAAATCGTCAATATTTTCCAGGCCCACCGAGAGCCGGATTAACCCATCGGTAATGCCGGCCTTTTCCCGGTGCTCCGCCGGCATCGAGGCATGGCTCATGGTCGCCGGGTGCTCGGCCAGGGAAAACGGCCCGCCCAGCGACTCGGCCAGCGAGAAGATTTTAATCTTGCGGACAAAGCCCTTGACCGCCTCCAGTCCGCCGTTAAGTTCAAAAGTCACCATCCCGCCGAAGCCCTTCATCTGCCGCTTAGCGATTTCGTGGCCGGGGTGGGACTTCAGCCCGGGATAGAACACCTTCTTCACGGCGGGGTGCTTTACCAGAAAATCCGCTACCGCCGCGGCATTTACCTGGTGCTCTCTCATCCGCACCGGCAGTGTCTCGATGCCGCGCAGCACCAGCCAGCAATCAAAGGGTGAGGCGCCGGTGCCCATGGCGTTCAGCCGGAACTGCACACGCTCGCTCAAATCGTCAGTGGTGGTGACCACCGCGCCGCCGAGGACATCACAGTGACCGTTGAGGTACTTGGTGGTGGAATGGACGACCAGGTCGACGCCGTACTCAATCGGCCGCAGCAGATAGGGCGTGGCAAAGGTATTGTCCATCACCGTGAGCAGCTTATGCTGCCGGGCAACCGCCACGACCATCTCGATATCGGTAATGTTAAGCAACGGATTGGACGGCGACTCCAGCCACAACATGCGGGTGTTGGGCCGGACAGCGGCTTCCAGCTTTTTGCGGCTGTCCATTCGCAGGAAGGTAAACTCCAGGCCGAAGTCGCTCATCACCTTTTGAAATAGCCGGTATGTTCCCCCGTAGACATCGTCCCCGCTGATGATATGGTCGCCGGCCTTGAGCAAATGAATGACGGTGGTCTCGGCGGCCATGCCGGTGGCAAAAGCAAACCCCGCCTTGCCGCCCTCAAGCTGGGCGATGGTATCCTCCAGCACCTTGCGGGTGGGGTTGGCGGTGCGGGTGTAGTCAAAGCCGCCGCGGGTCTTGCCCAGGTCGTCAAAAACAAAGGTGGATGTCTGGTAGATAGGATAGGAGACCGCCCCATAGGTCTTTTCCGGCCGCCCGCCGGCGTGGATGGCAATGGTTTCAAATCTCATGCCACCTTCTCCTTTTCCCCCACCCGCTTGAACCTGATTATCTCGGCCAGGATGCTGATGGCAATTTCCTCGGGGGTCTCCGCGCCAATCTCAATGCCGATGGGGGCATATATCCTGTCCAGCCGCTCCTTTGATATGCCTTTCTTCAACAGGCGGTCTTTGACGTCAAGCACCTTCTTCTCGCTGCCAATCATGCCGATATACCGGGCACGCGTGCCGGCGGCAAATTCCAGGCACTCCTCATCCGAGACATGGCCGGTGGTATAGATAACAATATAGCCGTCATCACCCACGTTAAGCTTTTTGAAGGCTTTCTGGTATTCCTCGACGAGCAGCTCATCGGCGTCAGGGAAACGCTCGGTATTGTTATATTCCGCGCGCGGGTCGATAACCACTACCCGGAAGCCGAGCTTCCGGCCCATGGCGGCGGTGCTCCGGGAGATATGCCCGGCGCCGAAGAGATAGAGCGTCTCCACGGTGGAAATCGGCTCAAGGAAGACATCCATCTGCCCGCCGCAAATCATGCCGGCATCCCGGCCCTTACCGGAAAGGTCGAAGTGCAGCACCTCAGGCTCGATGGCGTTCATCATCTCCATCGCCTTACCTTTGACCTTCTGCTCCACGCCACCGCCGCCGACCGTGCCCACAAAGCTGCCATCCTTCCTGATAAGCATCTTGGCCCCGGCCTTGCGCGGCGCCGAACCTTTACTGGTGATAACCGTGGCCAGCACCGCCCGCTCTCCTTTGGAAATAATATTGACCAGCGCCTGGTAAATATCCAGCATATTCTTACTCCTTAAACCTCATCTTGATGGCCTCAAGCACTCCGCCGCCGATGGACATAACTTTACTGGCGACCAGGTAGCATATACTCTTATCATTTACGTGGTCGACCTCAATCAGCTTGCTGCCCAGGGATACCCTGACGCCGCTCCGGATTAGCCCGCGCAGTACGCCGCTGAGCGGAGCGCGGAGAGGTACATCGTTCACGTGGGCGATAACCTCCCCCGCGGTCACGGAATCGCCGATTTGCTTATCGGAGGTGAAGATGCCCGCCTCCGGCGACCAGACGACCCTTTCTTTGGTCAGGCCACCCACCGGCACCGGGTCGCCGGTATTGGCCTCCGCCTCGCCTTCAAGAATCACCTTGCCCAGGTTGGCGCTGTGGTTAGACTCCACCACCAGGTGCACATCACGGCCGGCATAAAAGCCCGGCCCCACGCCGATGACCAGCGGGGCATCGGTGATTTTAGTATCGGTACCCCGCTTGGCCATGATAGCGTCGACCAGCACGTCAGGCTTGATTTGGTGCCTGATGGCCGCCTCGGGGTCGATGACGATGGCAATATTACCCTCACGCCAGACGCGGTAAACCGCCTCCGCTTCGGCGGGCACCAGCACCGCCTTGGCACCCATGACTTCCTTCACGCCGTCATAGACGGCTTCACAGAAGGTGGTGCCGCGGGTCACCGCCACCGGGTTAGCCACCTCGGTCAGGCAGATTCGGAAACGGGCCAGGTGCAGCCGGTAGGCAATACCGCTGGCCACTTCACCCCCGCCCCTTATCAGGACGACCAGTTCTTTACGCATCTTTACCCCTGTTTGAAGTATTCCTGGAAGAGCCAGGTGGAGAGATAGCGTTCGCCGGTATCCGGTAGGACGACCACGATGAGTTTACCCTTATTCTCCGGCCGCTTGGCTACCTCCACGGCGGCCCAGGTAGCGGCGCCCGACGATATCCCGGCCAGTATGCCTTCTTCGCGGGCCAGGCGGCGCGCCATTGCGCCAGCATCCTCATTGGTGACTTTAACAATTTCATCCACCAGGTCGAGCTTTAACACCGCCGGGACAAAACCCGCCCCGATACCCTGAATCTTGTGGGCGCCGGGTTTGCCGCCGGAAAGGACGGGGGAAGCCGCCGGCTCCACGGCAATCGCCTTGAAACCGGGTTTGCGGGGCTTGATTGCCTCGGCGACGCCGGTGATAGTGCCGCCCGTCCCGACGCCGGCTATCACGATATCTACCTTGCCAGCGGTATCCCGCCAGATTTCCTCGGCGGTGGTCACGCGGTGAATCTCCGGGTTGGCCGGGTTCTTGAACTGCTGCGGCATGAAGTAGTTGCGGTTCTCCGCCACCAGCTGCTCCGCCTTGCGTATCGCGCCGGGCATACCCTCGGCACCCGGGGTCAGGACAAATTGAGCGCCGAAGATAGCCATGAGCTGGCGGCGCTCCATAGACATGGTATCCGGCATAACCAGGACGAGCTTATAACCCCGGGCGGCGCAAACAAAGGCGAGCGAAATGCCGGTGTTGCCGCTGGTCGGCTCGACGATGACCGTGTCCTGCTTAATAAGACCTTTCTCTTCCGCATCGACAATCATGGCGACGCCAATCCGGTCCTTGACGCTAAACGACGGATTAAAGGACTCCAGTTTGGCCACCACCTGGGCGTTAGCCTCGGCAGTGACCCTGTTCAGCCTGACCAGGGGCGTATTGCCGATTAAGCTGGATGAATCTTTAGCGATACCACG